>NZ_PVBI01000024.1:0-41122 GCF_002968675.1 Neorhizobium sp. T25_13 | reverse complement strand
GGAGGGGAGCCTGTATATCGCGGCAAACGGGGGAGCAAAGCAGCTATCACCATCTCTCCTCCGCCAAACCCGCAAACCCCGTCATCTTCAGTTCCCTTGCATTCTCAAGCCCCAGCGGCTGATGGGTCGCCGCCAGCACGATACCACCGGTCGCCAGATGCGCGTTGATCAGCCCGGTAAACGCCCCCTCCGCACTGATATCCAGCGCCGCGGTGGGTTCGTCCAATATCCAGACCGGGCGATAAGCGACGAGCAGCTTGGCAAACGCCATGCGGCGCTGCTGGCCGGCGGAGAGATAACCGAAGGGCAGGTGGAGGATGCCGCCGAGGCCGGCGGTTTCGGCGGCCTCGGCCGGAGAGATGCCTTTGCCGCCATCCAGGTCGCCAAAGAAGCTCTTCCAGAAGGCGAGGTTTTCAAACACCGTCAGCTCCGCCTTCATCGCGTTGCGGTGGCCGAGATAATGGCAGGCCTCGGCGGCGCGCATTCCCGAATCGGTACTCTCCGAAACCCAGGCGACGCGGCCGGTTTCCGGATGCAGCAATCCGGCCACGACGCGCAGCAGCGTCGATTTCCCCGATCCGTTGCGGCCGGTCAGGACGAGGCTTTCACCGGCTCCGAGGTCAAAGGAGATATCCGTGAAAATCAGGTCTTCGCCGCGTCTTGCGCTCAGGTTTTCGGCCAAAAGCCGCATGCTGGAGACCTTCATTAAGATTTTAATCATCGCGATCCGAAAATTTATTCGGAATGGGCGCCAAGCGTCTGGAACCCTTCTTAGAAATTATCTATAAGCACTGCAACCACGCCAGCGGCCGGCGTGATTTCAATCTTCCGCCGGACCTGAAGATCCCAAAAAATCTTCTCGTGCGGACAGCGGAAATGGTCGTACCCGCATCCTGATGTGCATGAAGTGCATAGGCGTCCGCACGCGCGTGTTGGCTCTTTAATCAGCGGGGTTTATTCCGTGGCTAAGTCTCTCGACAGTTTCAATTGTCGCTCCATCCTTACCGTAGGCGGTAAGGATTACGTTTACTACAGCCTTCCGAAGGCTGAGCAAAACGGCCTTGCCGGCGTTTCGAAGCTGCCCTTCTCCATGAAGGTGCTGCTCGAAAACCTGCTCCGCTTTGAAGACGGCCAGTCCGTCACCAAGGAACAGATCCTCACTGTTGCCGAATGGCTGAACAACAAGGGCCTCACGGAAGCGGAAATCGCTTACCGTCCGGCCCGCGTGCTGATGCAGGACTTCACCGGCGTTCCCGCCGTCGTCGATCTTGCCGCGATGCGCGACGCGATGGTGTCGCTCGGCGGCGATCCGGAAAAGATCAACCCGCTGGTACCGGTCGACCTCGTCATCGACCACTCGGTCATCGTCGACGAATTCGGCACGCCGACCGCGTTTGCCAAGAACGTCGAGCTCGAATACGAGCGCAACGGCGAGCGTTACCGCTTCCTGAAGTGGGGCCAGCAGGCATTCAAGAATTTTCGCGTGGTTCCCCCGGGCACCGGCATCTGTCACCAGGTGAACCTGGAATATCTCGGCCAGACCGTGTGGACCAAGGAAGAGGATGGCGAAACGATCGCCTATCCGGATACCTGCGTCGGCACGGACTCGCACACCACGATGATCAACGGCCTCGGCGTTCTCGGCTGGGGCGTGGGTGGCATCGAAGCGGAAGCTTCCATGCTCGGCCAGCCGGTCTCGATGCTGCTGCCTGAAGTCATCGGCTTCAAGCTCACCGGCAAGCTGAAGGAAGGCGTCACCGCGACCGACCTGGTGCTGACCGTCGTGCAGATGCTGCGCAAGAAGGGCGTGGTTTCCAAGTTCGTCGAATTCTTCGGCCCGGGCATGGACAACATGCCGCTCGCCGACCGTGCGACGATCGGCAACATGGGTCCGGAATATGGCGCGACCTGCGGCTTCTTCCCCGTAGACGGCGAAACCATCAACTACCTGACGATGTCCGGCCGCACGCTTGAGCGGATCGCACTGGTCGAGGCCTATTCCAAGGTCCAGGGCATGTGGCGCGAAGGCGACGGTTCCGACCTGGTCTTCACCGACACGCTGGAACTCGACCTCAACGACGTCGTGCCGTCGATGGCCGGCCCGAAGCGTCCGGAAGGCCGCATCTCGCTCGACAAGATCGCCTCCGGTTTCGCCGGTTCGCTCGATACCGAATACAAGAAGCCCGGCCAGCTCGACAATCGTTATCCTGTCGAAGGCACGGATTTCGATCTCGGCCATGGCGACGTGGCAATTGCCGCGATCACCTCCTGCACCAACACCTCCAACCCGTCGGTGCTGATCGCTGCCGGCCTTCTTGCCCGCAACGCGGTTGCCAAGGGCCTGAAGTCCAAGCCGTGGGTCAAGACTTCGCTTGCACCGGGATCCCAGGTCGTCGGCGAATACCTTGCCAAGTCCGGCCTGCAGGCCGATCTCGACAAACTCGGCTTCAACCTGGTCGGTTTCGGCTGCACCACCTGCATCGGCAATTCCGGCCCGCTGCCGGCGCCGATCTCGAAGACGATCAACGACAAGGGTCTGATCGCCGCCGGCGTGCTCTCGGGCAACCGTAACTTCGAAGGCCGTATTTCTCCCGACGTCCAGGCGAACTACCTCGCTTCGCCGCCGCTCGTCGTTGCCTATGCGCTCGCCGGTTCGGTCCAGAAGGACCTGACCTCCGAGCCGCTCGGCGAAGACCAGAACGGCAACCCGGTCTTCCTCAAGGACATCTGGCCGACCTCGAAGGAAATCCAGGAATTCATCCTGAAATACGTCACCCGCGAACTCTACGAAACCAAGTATGCGGACGTGTTCAAGGGCGACGAGAACTGGCAGGCGGTCAAGATTCCTCCGGGCCAGACCTATGCCTGGGACGACGATTCGACCTATGTGCAGAACCCGCCCTATTTCGTCGGCATGGGCAAGACAGGCTCGGGTCTCAAGAACATCAAGGGCGCCCGCGTCCTCGGTCTCTTCGGCGACAAGATCACCACCGACCACATCTCGCCTGCCGGTTCGATCAAGGCTGCTTCGCCTGCCGGTGCGTACCTTACGGGGCATGGCGTCGGCGTTGCCGACTTCAACCAGTACGGCACGCGCCGCGGCAATCATGAAGTGATGATGCGCGGCACGTTCGCCAACATCCGCATCCGCAACTACATGCTCGGCCCGAACGGCAAGGAAGGCGGCTACACCTTCCACTATCCGTCCAAGGAAGAGATGTCGATCTACGACGCGGCCATGAAGTACAGGGAAGAGGGCGTACCGCTCGTCATCTTCGCCGGCGTCGAATACGGCAACGGTTCGTCGCGCGACTGGGCTGCGAAGGGCACCAATCTTCTCGGCGTCAAGGCGGTCATCGCCCAGTCCTTCGAGCGTATCCACCGCTCGAACCTGGTCGGCATGGGCGTCGTTCCCTTCGTCTTCGAAGAGGGCACGACCTGGGCCAGCCTCGACCTCAAGGGCGACGAGACCGTCGAGATTCTCGGTCTCGAAGGCGACATCAAGCCGCGCGAATGGAAGATCGCCAAGATCACCTACGGCGACGGCACGGTGAAGGAAATCAACATCCTCTGCCGTATCGATACGCTCGACGAGGTCATCTACATGAACAATGGCGGCATTCTGCAGACAGTTCTGCGCGACCTCGCCGCCTAAGCGATAAAGGCCACCCGCAGGCTTAGCCTGCGGGTGGTTTTTTGCACAATTCCATCGGTCCTCATTCCTGTGCTCGTCACAGGAATCCAGCCAGCCCAAGTCCTTGGGCTGAAAGAGTCTCCCGACCCGATAGACATCGGGTCACTGGATTCCTGTGACAAGCACAGGAATGAGGGAGGTGGAGGCCCTCGATCCCAGCTGTCCCAAGGTCCCGCGCCCTTGACCGTCGTCATCCTCATCGGAATGGCCGTCACCGTTTTCCTGACATCGCTGCTTTCGGGAATTTTCGGCATGGCGGGCGGGCTGATCCTGCTCTGGGTGCTGCTTTTCCTCTTTCCCGTCAGTACCGCGATCGCCATCCACGGCGTCATCCAGATGGTCTCGAACGGGTCGCGTGCCTGGTTCTCGCGCGCCTATATCGACTACCGCATTCTCGGCATTCTGGGCCTGGGCCTGGTCATCTCGAGCATCATCCTGCTGATCGTCGACTATCAGCCGGACCTGATCGTCGTGTCGATCGCCATCGGGCTGATGCCGATCCTGGTCTGGATGCCGGTATCGAAGCTGCGGCTCGATGCTTCGAAGCCGCTGCATGCATTGGCCTGCGGGTTGATCGCCGGCGCGTTGACGGTCGGCGTCGGCGTATCGGGGCCGACGATCGATATCTTCTTCATCCGCACGACGATGGACCGGCGCAAGGTGATCGCCACCAAGGCGGCGGTACAGGTCGCCTCGCATGCCACGAAGGTGGTGTTCTACTGGAATGCGGCCTCGGAACTGCCGACCACCGAATGGATTGCGGTGCTGGTCGCGGCGCCGATCGCGATCCTCGGGGCGCGGGCCGGCAACGACATATTGCAGAAGATGACCGACCAGAATTTCCGCGCCTGGACGCGCTGGATCGTCACCGGCGTGGGTGCCGTTTATTTTACTCAGGGCCTGCTCAAACTGATTTGACCTCGGCGCGTTTTTCGCGAAGTTTGACATCCAGCGAAACGCATTCGGAAACCGATCAATTATCCGGTCTTCACCCCTTCGTGACTTTCTCTTGAGGGTGCCCGGTGGTTACTTTCCGCCATCCCTTGCGTTAGGCCCTTGATCGCCGCGAGCAATCGTGGATAACAGTTACCCTGATAAAAAGGTCTGCCACCCATGCCCTTTCGTTTTCGCTCCGTACTCCTTGTTGCGGGCCTGTTTTATGCGGGCGCTGCATTTGCGGGAGAGGTCAGGGCGCCGAAGGGCGTGATCGAACTTTTTACCTCCCAAGGCTGCTCCTCCTGCCCGCCTGCCGACGGCGCTCTGGGTGAGCTGGTGGCGCAGGGAGACATGGTCGTGCTTTCCTACCACGTCGATTACTGGAACTATCTCGGCTGGACCGACACGCTGAGCTCCAGGGAAAATACCGAGCGGCAATATGGCTATGCCAAGACGCTGGGGCGGAGCGGCGTCTATACCCCGCAGGCCGTCATCAACGGCCGCGATCACGTCAAGGGCACCGACCTCACGATCATCAACGACAAGGTGAAGGCACTCGGCCAAACCGGCAAGGGGCTCGACGTCCCGGTCACCGCGGCGATGCGCGGCGACGAAATCGAGATCGAGATCGGTGGCGGCAAGGGGCAGGCGGACGTCGTCGTCGCCTATTTCACCAAGCGCCAGCTGGTGGATGTTACCAAGGGTGAAAACAGCGGCAAGACGATGGAATATTGGCATGCCGTCTACGACGTGCAGTCGGTCGGCACCTGGAACGGTCAGAGCATGAAGCTGACCCTGCCGGGCAAACTTCTGGGCAAGTCGAAGAAGGATGGTTGCGCGATCCTACTGCAGACATCCGGCCCGGGCGGCGAGCCTGCGGCAATTCTCGGTGCGACCGTGCTGATGGCAGGCCGCAAAAAATACTGACCGCGGTCGCGGTTCCTGGCTTGCCGGATTGAGCGTGAACTGTTGTTGGCGGCCCGATCCAATAACATTGGGGGGCTGGGGGTAAGGGTCAATGCACCAGACCGGGCCATATGGCGCTGAAAACGGCGCCAACCAACGATGCCAATCTCGCTTCGAAATCGGGCACTCTTTTGTTCGAAATGGGGCAAGAATAAAATCGTGCGGTTCGTTTCCGGCAGGATTGCCAGGGTTGATTTTTGCCACCTCTCAGGCACACTGTCATATCTCTGACATTTGACGATTTGGGAGTCTTGATGACAGATCAGCCGGATTTGCCGGGGAGCCAGAGACCCCGGGACGCAGCCGTCGTCGTCGATCTCAGTGAATATCGGCAGAACCGCGATCCCGCGCCGGTCACCTTCCACCGGCGCGAACTGGATGCGATCTTGAGGATCTACGGCCGAATGGTCGGCGAGGGAGAGTGGAAGGACTACGCGATCGACCACCTCAAGGACCGAGCCGTGTTCTCCGTGTTCAAACGCTCCGGCGAAAGCCCGCTCTTCCGAATCGAGAAGAACCCGAAGCTCGCCGGCAAGCAGGGCGCTTACTCCGTGATGAACACCCATGGCATGATCATGAAGCGCGGCCATGAGCTGCCGCAGGTGCTGAAAGTGTTCGACAAGGTGCTGAAACTGATCGACTGAGGCGGCGCCCTATTCGGTAAACAGCGAGCCGGGATAGACGCCTGGATCCGGATCGGTTTCATTGCCTTCGCCGAGCGAGACCTGCATCAGCACCGTATCCTGCCACTTTCCGTGCTTGAAGCCGGTGCCCTTCAGGGTGCCCGTCAGTTCGAAGCCGAGGCCGCGATGGAGCGCCACGGAGGCGGGGCTTGCACCGCCGATGACGGCGACCATCTGGCGGAAACCCAGCGCCTCGCAGCGCACCAGCAGTTCCTTGAGCAGCGCCTTTCCGACGCCCTTGCCGCGCGCTTCCGGCGCCAGGTAGATCGAATCCTCGACCAGCCAGCGATAGGCGGGGCGGGTCCGGAAGGCGGATGCGTAGGCATAACCGAGCAGGGTGCCGTCTTCCTGTTCCGCTGCGATATAGGGGTAACCCTTGACCCGGATCGCCTCGAAACGGGTCGTCATCTCCGCCTGGTCGGGGGCCAGGATCTCATAGCTCGCGGTGCCGTTCAGCACGCTGTCGCGATAGATCTCGGTGATGGCGGGAAGATCGGCGGGGGAGGCGTCGCGGAGATGGAATGTCATTGAGATTTCAGGCCGTTGAAAGGGATCGCCAAGCCTATGCCGTGGCGCGAGGCCGAGCAATAAAAAAGGCGGCCCGGAGGCCGCCTTTTCCTATTCGAATTCCTCGAGATCAGTTGTTCCGGTTGCCCAGGAACTGGAGGAGGAACGTGAAGAGGTTGATGAAGTCGAGGTAGAGGGTCAGAGCGCCCATGATGGCCTTGCGGCCAGCTACCGCGACGTCGTCGCCGTCAAAGTACATTTCCTTGATCTTCTGCGTATCGTAGGCGGTGAGGCCAGCGAAGATCAGCACGCCGATCGCGGAAATCGCGAAACCGAGTGCGGAAGACGCCAGGAAGATGTTGACGATCGAGGCGATGATCAGGCCGAACAGGCCCATGATCAGGAACGAGCCCATGCCCGACAGGCTTCTCTTCGTCGTGTAGCCGTAAAGCGACAGGGCGCCGAAGGAGGCGGCCGTGATGAAGAACGTCTGCACGATGCTTTGCGACGTGTAGATGAGGAAGATCGACGACAGCGAAAGGCCCATCAGGGCTGCGTAGCCCCAGAAAGTGGCCTGTGCCGCGCCGACGCTCATCTTATGAACGCGGAAGCTCAGGAAGAACACCACCGCGAGCGGCGCGAGCATGACGACCCAGCGAAGCGGCGAACCGTAGATCGCAGCGCCGAGGCTGGTCAGCAGGATGCCGTTCGGAAGCCGGGCGACAGCTGCAGCCGCATCCGTCGTCGTTGCGAGGGCCGAGATACCATAGGCGGCGATACCGGTGATAGCCAAGCCGACAGCCATCAGGTTGTAGACCTTGAGCATGTAGGCGCGCAGGCCTTCATCGATCATCGCGCCGGACTGGGCGCGACCCTGCGCCGCCCGGGTCTGGTAGTTGTTAAAGTCAGCCATTGTTTCCTCTTTAAGCTCCGGAATTATTCACGGTGTCGGGCCCCCTTTTTTACGGACCCAGGCGCCGCTGCGGAGCTCCAGCAAGCCTGCGCATAAATATGATGCGAGATCGTTTCACATACAAGAGGTGTGACAAGCGAAAAACGCAAGCTATCGGGGCTCTTTAGCAACCTATGGGACGCTCTGACGGGAATTTGATCAGAGAGTTAACGGGAAATACTACCTGTGGTCGAATTAGAGCTCGCGCAGCACCGGCGCGGCCTTCTGCCCTAATATGCGCCATGTGCCGGCGAGGCCTATTCCGACGGTCAAAACCAGAGAAACGGCGAGCGTCAGCACTGCAATGTCGGGCAGGAAGACCGACTGGAGCCGCATGATCCGGCTGACCACGAACCATGCGGAGAGGCCGCCGGCGAGAAGCGCGAAGAGCGCCGTTGCCGTTCCGAGGATCATGTATTCGTAGCTGAAGGCGCGCATCAGCATGCTGCGCGTGCCGCCGAGCGTCTTCAGGATGACGGCGTCATGGGTACGGGCCCGGTTGCCGGCCGCGAGCGCACCGGCAAGCACCAGCACGGAGGCGATCAGCGCAACGGCCGCCGCGGCCCGGATCGCGGCCGCGAGCTGGCCGACGAGCTGGTCGACGATATCGATCGCGTCCTTGACCCGAACGCTGGTGATGGTCGGATAGGCGTTGGTAACGGCGCGCAGGATCGAGGCTTCCTGCTGGGCGGTGACCTTGGGATCGCTGAGCGTCGCGAGCCAGGCATGCGGTGCACCGCGGAAGGTATTGGGCGAAAAGACCATCACGAAGTTGATCGAGAGTGATTCCCACTGAACCTTGCGGAAATTGGCGATGCGGGCGGTGATATTGCGGCCGAGCACGTTGACGGTGACGGTGTCGCCGATCTTCAGGCCGAGTTCGCCGGCCTCTTCCGCCGAGAAGGAGACCAGCGGTTCGCCGGTATAGTCGGCGGCCCACCATTGTCCCGCCGTCAGCGCGGAGTTGGAAGGAAGTTTCTCCTCGTAGGTGATGCCGCGGTCGCCGCGCAACACCCAGCGGCCGGCGGGCGGCACATTCATCTGCGTCACGTCCTGGCCGTTGAAAGCGAGAATTCTTCCGCGCAGCATCGGCACCTGGGTGATCGCACCTTCCGGCGCCTGTTGTTTCAGGATGTTGACGAAACCGTCGCGCTCCGGTCCCTGGATATCGACGAAGAAGAAATTCGGCGCCTGCTGGGCGATGCTGCCGGTCAGTTGGCGACGCATGTTGCCGTCGATCAGGGCGAGCGTCACGAGGAGCGCAAGGCCGAGGCCGAGCGACAGCACGACCGACGGCGTCAGCGCGCCCGGCCGGTGGATATTGCCGATCGCCAGCCGCAGCGCCGGCGAATTGACCCGCGGGCTTCGTTTGGCAAGCGCGGCGATCAGGGCCGCAACAAGGCGCAGCAGCACGAAGGCGCCGGCGACGGCGGCGAGGAAAACGGAGGCGATGAAGCGCTCTTCCGCAGAGACGATCGCAAGTGCCGCCAGGGCCGCAAGCGCCAGACCGGCCGCAAGAAGATAGGGCCAGGAGGGAAGGCGGGTGTTGTCGAAGCTTTGTTCCCGGAAAAGCGCGGTTGCCGGCACCTCGCGGGCATGGCCGAGCGGCAGAACGGCGAAGGCGAAGGTGATCAGGATGCCGAACAATGCGGCAAGCGCCAGCGCCGAGGGATAGAAGGTGACTTCCTTCGGAACCGGAAGCACGCCTTCGAGGAACTGCAGCGCGACGAAGGGCGAAACCGCGCCGATGACGAGGCCGATCAGGATGCCTATCACCGCGAGCAGCATGATCTGGATGAGATAGATCATCGTCACCACCGAGGCCGGCGCGCCGAGGCACTTGAAGGTGGCGATCGTGGTGCGCTTGGCGTCGAGGAAGGCGCGCACCGCATTGGCGACGCCGACGCCGCCGACGATCAGTGCCGTCAGGCCGACGAGCGTCAGGAACTGCGAGAAGCGGTCGACGTTTTCGGTGAGCGAAGGGGCGGCACGGTCGCTGGTGCGGACCGACCAGCCGGCGCTCGGGAACTCGCGATTGGCGCGGGCGGCGAGCGTCGAGCGGATTGCCGGGTCGTCGAGCCGCACCTTGTAGGCATGTTCGACGAGGCTGCCGGTGGTGATCAGGCCGGAGGCCGCGAGTGCCTCACGGCTAACGATCAGGCGCGGGGCAAAGCCGAAACCGTCGGAAAGCGCGTCGGGCTCGGCGGTGATCGTGCCACGCAATGTCAGCCGGGCATTGCCGAGCAGAAGCTGGTCGCCGTCCTTGAGGCCGAGGCGTTCCAGCAGAAGTGGGGCTGCCAGTGCACCAAACGTCTCTCCCTGCTTGCCAAGCAGGTCGGGCAGCGGCGCGGAAGGTTCAGCGCCGAAACTGCCGTAGAGCGGATAGGCGTCGTCGACCGCCTTGACCTCGACCAGCGCCTGTTCGGAACCGTCAGGCTTGCGGGCCATGGAGCGCAGGCTGGTGGACAGGGAGACCTTGCCGAGGCTGGTGAGGAACGCGCGTTCCTGGTCGGTGGCTTCGCGGTTGTTCAATTCGAAACGGATGTCGCCGGCAAGGATTTCCTGGCCCTGGGAGGCGATGGCGCCGGTGATCGCCCGCGATACCGAATTGACGGCTGCGATCGCCCCGGTGCCGAGCGCGATACAGGCGAGGAAGATGTAGAAGCCGGCCAGGCCGCCGCGCATTTCGCGCAGCGCCAGGCGGAAGGAGATCGAGAGGCGCGGAAAGGCCGGCCTCATGCGGAGACTGCCTGGACGGACGGGTGGGCGCTTTCGCTGTCGCCGACGATCTCGCCGGAACGGACGCGGATCTGGCGGGAGCAGCGAGCGGCAAGCGCATTGTCATGGGTGACGAGCAGCATGGTCATGCCGCGCTCCGCCTGTTTCGAAAATAAGAGGTCGGCGATCTGTCGGCCGGTCTCGGTGTCGAGATTGCCGGTCGGTTCGTCGGCGATCAGCACGGACGGCGAGGGGGCGAGGGCGCGGGCAATCGCCACGCGCTGCTGCTCGCCGCCGGAAAGCTGGCCGGGATAGTGGCTCAGCCGCTCGCCGAGGCCGACGGCGGTCAGTTCCCGCCTGGCGATCTCGAAGGCATCCCTGACATTGGCGAGTTCGAGCGGAACGGCCACGTTTTCGAGCGCCGTCATGTTGGCGATCAGGTGGAAGGACTGGAAGACGATGCCGATATTGCGGCCGCGGAAATCGGCAAGCCTGTCTTCGGAAAGTGCGTGAAGGGGAGCGCCGTTGATGACGATCTCGCCGCTGTCGAGCCGTTCGAGGCCGGCCAGCACCATCAGCAGCGTCGATTTGCCGGAGCCCGAAGGCCCGACGATGCCAACGGCCTCGCCTGCGCGGATTTCGAGGTCGATCTGCTTCAGCACATGCACCGATGCTGCCGCGCTGCCCAGGGTCAGATCGGCTTTCTTCAGTGTGATGATGGTTTTAGTCAAATCGAACCGTCCTATATTAGGCGTGAAGCGTAACCTGAGTACCGCATTGCGGTCGCGCTCAATCTAGGAGACGGATCGTGAGTTTTAAAGCAAGCCTGCTTCACTTCATCGTCATGTCCGTGCTGGGGCTGGCCGCATTGCCGGCCGCCGCGCAGGATAGGGCGATCCAGATCGTCGGTTTCGGCGACAGCCTGATGGCAGGCTACCAGCTTGCGCCTTCCGAATCCTACACGGCACAGCTCGAGGCGGCGTTGAAAGCCGCGGGGCAGAATGTCGTGGTCGCTAATGCCGGCGTGTCCGGGGATACGACGGCCGGCGGGCTTTCGCGCATCGACTGGTCGGTGCCCGACGGCACGGACGGCGTGATCCTCGAACTCGGCGCCAACGACGCGCTGCGCGGCATCTCCCCGGACCAGTCGGAAAAAAATCTCGATGCGATCCTGGCGCGGCTGAAGGAACGGAAGATCCCGGTCTTCCTGATCGGCATCCTGGCGCCGCCGAACATGGGCGGCAATTACGCTGAAAAGTTCAACCCGATCTACAAGCGGCTGGCCGACAAATACGCCGTGCCGCTCTATCCGTTCTTCCTGGATGGGGTCACGACGATTTCCAGCCTGCAGCTCTCGGACGGCATGCATCCGAACGCCAAAGGGGTGGCCGTGATGGTCGAAAAGACTGTTGGACCTGTCAAAAGCTTCCTGGGGGCTATTAAGGATAAGGGAAAATAACACCTTGCGCGGAACTCCGTTGCATGATTCGCTGTTAGCATCTGCAAAAGATTCGAGGAGGTCCCTATGCCGAGACTTTTCACCGCCCTCGAAGTTCCGCGCAATGTAGCGATGAGCCTGTCTCTCCTGCGCGGCGGGATCCCCGGTGCCCGGTGGATCGACGTGGAGAACTATCACATCACGCTGCGCTTCATCGGCGATGTTGACGGCCGCACCGCCGACGAGATCGTCGACCGGCTGGACCGCATCGACCGGCCGGAATTCCAGGCGACGCTGACCGGGATCGGCTCCTTCGGGTCGAAAAAGCCGCATTCCATCTGGGCCGGCGTTTCGCCCTCCCCGGAAATATATGCGCTGCAGGCGGAGATCGAACGGATCTGCCAGCGCATCGGCCTGCCGCCGGATCCCCGCAAGTTCACCCCGCATGTGACGCTGGCACGGCTCAAGAATTGCCGGCTGGACGATGTGGTCCACTACCTTTCCGGCCGCGGCAACTTCTATACAGCGCCCTTCACGGTGCCGCGTTTTGTGCTGCTGTCGTCGAAGGAATCGGTCGGCGGTGGGCCTTATCTGACGGAGGAAATCTTCCCGCTGCAGGAGACGAGCTACGGCACTGCCTATGCTGGCGACATGGAGCCGGCTAAAAGCCTCCTTTGACCTGAAGCAGCCCCTTTTTCCGAAGGAGCGTTGGACGATGAACTACGAAAAGCTGGATACGGCGGGCGTCGAGCGCGAGTTCGCGACGCTTGACGGCTGGGACCTGAAGCCGGAAGGCGATGCGATCTTCAAGAGCTTCAAGTTCAAGACCTTTATCGAGGCCTTCGGTTTCATGGCCGAATGCGCGCTGTCCGCCGAGAAGCTCAACCACCACCCGGAATGGTCGAACGTCTATTCGCGGGTCGACGTGCTGTTGACCACCCATGCGACCAAGGGGCTGACCGACATCGACTTCAAGCTTGCCCGGGCGATGGACAAGGCATCCTCGCGCCGCAATTGAACTTCATGGTCGAGAGCCCAATATTGGATGGGCACACGTTGAGCGAACGGAGCGACCATGGACGACGTGAAGATCGGCGAAATTCTGCTGCCGGGTGACGAGGATACGCAGGGCCGCCGCGAGCGGCAGGTCCGGACAAAGTTTTGGCCGACCCTGAAGCGGGCCGTCCGGCAGGTGCCGTTCAGCCGCGACCTGATCGCCGCCTATTATTGCGCCATCGACCGCCGGACGCCGACCCGTGTGCGGGGAGTGCTGCTTGCGGCGCTCGCCTATTTCGTGATGCCGATCGATTTCCTGCCGGACATGTTCGTTCTTGTCGGCTTCACCGACGATGTCGCGGTGCTCGCGGCAGCTTTCCGGATGATCCAGGGGCACATTGCCGACCGCCATTACGAGGCTGCCGATCTGGCGCTCGCGGACAATCCGGACATCGCCGACGGCGTCCGCGGCAAATAGTCTCAAGAAGCGTTATCCCTCCGAAGGATCGTCGAGAACCCGCCGCAAACGCTCGAAAGCGAGCCGGATTCGCGATTTCACCGTACCGAGCGGAAGACCCGTGGACGAGGCGATTTCCGAATGGGACTGGCCGAGGAAGAATGCCGCCCGCACCAGTTCCATCTGTTCGCCGGGGATATCGGCAAGGGCTGCGCGCACCTGGGCATCGCGTTCCTCGCCTTCGAAAATCGTATCGGCTCCCGGCGCCTCGGTGACGAAGAACAGGGGTTCGTAGACGTCCACCGGCCTGTGCCTCGTCCGGCGTTCCGCGTCGATGCGGCGGTTGCGAGCGATACGGAAAAGCCAGGTGGACAGGGAGGATCGGGTGGGATCGTAGAGGCCGGCGCGGTGCCAGAGAACGGCCATCACCTCCTGGACGAGTTCCTCCGCATCGTCCGGTCGCATCGACCGTTTCACCAGCCAGGATTTCAAACGCGGCGCATAATAATCGAACAGCACGGTAAAGGCTGCCTGATCGCGCTCATCGGCCACTGCCCTTACCAAGCCGGCGAAGTGGTCTCTTTCGTCTACATTCATTTACGCTGCGCAAAGTTTCCGATGAGATTCGCATCATATTCGACCATTCTAATGTCATTGTGAGAGTTAGGAAAAGGACAAACTCTTGCCCCAATCCTTGTGTCACTGATTGACGAAACGCATGGAAATTCTGCTGGTTGGGTCTTTGGAGGCATGGCGGTGAGTGCTATTCCTACCATCCAAGGGCCAGGGCAGGAGATTCAGCAGATTCTAATGGTCTGGTTGACGGTTTGGTAACCAGGATCAAGTCAAAATGCGCCGAATCAGGATCATGCCTGGCAAGGCTTGCCCGCTCGGGCCGTTGAACGAACAAAACCGGCAGGAGACCATGTCTGTAAGAACAATCGCAACCGCATTGGCAATTTTGGCTGCAAGCGCCGGCCTGGCATCGGCTCAGGCGCCGAAGGCCACTGGCCCGGCCAAGCCGCAGCAGGCCCAGGCACCGGCAGCAGCGGCCGCAGGTCCCACCCGCATCCAGCAGTTCAAGGCATGGGGCGCCTATTCCTACAAGTCGGGCGCCAGCAATGTCTGCTACGTGCTTTCGGTGCCGACCACCAAGGAACCGGCCAGCGTCGATCACGGCGATATCTTCTTCATCGTCTCGCAGCGGCCCGGACAGAACATTTCCTACGAACCGCAGGCGATGGTGGGATACGTGCTGCAGCCGAATTCCAAGGTGACCGTGACGATCGACAAGAAGAACTTCACGATGTTCACCAAGGACAAGGCGGCCTGGGTCGAGAACGCCGCGGAGGAGCCGGCGCTCGTCGCAGCGATGAAGACCGGTCAGAACATGAGCGTCAGCGCCGTTTCCGGCCGTGGCACCAAGACCTCCTATGCCTATTCGCTGCAGGGCATCGCGGCAGCGCTGAAGCAGATCGAAACCTGCAAGTAAGCGCCCGCGCGCAGCAAGAGCTCGAAGGCCGGTCCCGTGACCGGCCTTTTGCATTTCCTGAAGAATAGTGACGCGGCGGCTATTTGATGATAAAGCCCGCCTCAACAAAGGTCCGGCACATGTGCCCAATGGGCCGATACAGGTTTCACGCATTCAACATGCCCTGACTTTCCCGCTGATCGAATGTGGGAAAGCTGCATGTGTTCGAACGGGATAAAAGAATGTCAGTCTCAGAGGCTCTGGCGCCGGTCGCCATCAAGAAGCCGCTCGTCGCCAACCCGGATCTCTTCGGCACCAAGCCGTCGCTGATCGGGCTGACGCGCGAGGACATGGCGCAGGCGCTGAAGGAAAAAGGCGTTTCGGAAAAGCAGGTACGCATGCGCGTCAGCCAGCTCTGGCACTGGCTCTACATCCGCGGCGTCTCCGATTTCGACGCGATGACCAATGTCGCCAAGGACATGCGCGAGATGCTGAAGGCGCATTTCACCATCGCGCGTCCGGAGATCGTCGAGGAACAGGTTTCCAATGACGGTACCCGCAAATGGCTGTTGCGCTTTCCGCCGCGCGGCGCCGGCCGTCCGGTCGAAGTCGAGACCGTCTACATTCCCGAAGAGGGTCGCGGCACGCTCTGCATTTCGAGCCAGGTCGGCTGCACGCTGACCTGTTCCTTCTGTCACACCGGCACCCAGAAGCTGGTGCGCAACCTGACCGCCGAGGAAATCCTGTCGCAGTTGCTGCTGGCCCGTGACCGGTTGGGTGACTTTCCGGGCACCGACACGCCGCCCGGCGCCTACGTGCCGACCGGCGACCGTAAGGTCACCAACGTGGTGATGATGGGCATGGGCGAGCCGCTCTACAATTTCGAGAGCGTCAAGACCGCGCTGTTGATCGCGACCGACGGCGACGGGCTGTCGCTGTCGAAGCGTCGGGTCACGTTGTCGACTTCGGGCGTGGTGCCGGAAATCTACCGGACCGGCGACGAGATCGGCGTGATGCTGGCGATCTCGCTGCATGCGGTGCGCGACGAACTGCGCGACATGCTGGTGCCGATCAACAAGAAATATCCGCTGAAGGAGCTGATCGAGGCCTGCCGCAACTATCCGGGGCTTTCGAACGCTCGCCGCATCACCTTCGAATATGTGATGCTGAAGGACGTCAACGACAGCCTGGAGGATGCCAAGGCGCTGATCCAGCTCTTGAAGGGCGTTCCGGCCAAGATCAACCTGATCCCGTTCAACCCCTGGCCGGGCACGAACTATCAGTGTTCGGAATGGGCGCAGATCGAGAAGTTCGCCGACTTCATCAACCAGGCCGGTTACGCCTCGCCGATCCGCACCCCGCGCGGCCGCGACATCCTCGCCGCCTGCGGCCAGCTGAAGTCGGAGTCGGAGCGGATGCGCAAGACCGACCGCCTCGCCTTCGAGGCGATGATGATCGCCGGGCACGGCGAGGACGACTGAGGCTGCCGGAAATATTTCACGGGGCGCATGTCGATCGGCTTGCATCCCGTTCGTTATCGGTCACCATCGCAATGGAGCGGTGGCTGAACCGAGGATACGGACATGAAATATATGGCGCTGATCTACACGAACCCGGCAACGATGACGCCTCCCGATTCTCCGAATTTCGGCCGAATGATGGAGGGCTACAAGCTCGCCAACGAGACCTACAAACGCGACGGCGTCTATGTTTCCGGCGATGCGCTGCAGCCCGCGACGACCGCCACCACCGTGCGCGTGCGGGACGGCAGGACCGAAACGATGGATGGTCCTTTCGCTGAAACCAAGGAGCAGCTTGCCGGCTTCTACATCCTTGATTGCCCTTCGCTCGACGATGCGATCCGCTATGCCGCGATGATTCCCGGCGCGGCTCACGGTGCAGTGGAAGTGCGGCCGATCATGGTCTTCGACCGCTGATGAACGGCCCTGCGGCGAGGGCTCCGATTGCCGAGGCGATCGACAGGATCGCCCGGCAAGACGGCGGCCGCCTTCTTTCCAGTCTCGTCGGATCGCTCCGGGATTTCCAGCTGGCTGAAGACGGCCTGCAGGATCCGCTCGAGTCCGCATTGATCCATTGGAACCGGAACGGTTTGCCGGCATCGCCGAACGCCTGGTTGATGCAGGTTGCTCGACGCAAGGCCATAGACCGGCTGAGGCGCTCGGCCAATTTTCACGCAAAATCGGCGGAGATTGCGCATCTCATCGAACTGGAGAACAGATCTGCCGTAGCAGACGAGCCCGATCCGATCGGCGACGAGCGGCTGAAGCTGATCTTCGCCTGCTGCCATCCGGCGCTCGACAAAAAGACCTGCGTGGCTTTGACCCTGCGTTCGGTCTGCGGGTTGAAGACCGAGGAGATCGCGAATGCCTATCTGGACGGGCACGAGGCCATGGCCCAGCGGCTGGTGCGTGCCCGTCACAAGATTGCCAAGGCCGGCATTGCCTATGAGGTTCCGGGACCAGACGGCTGGGCCGCAAGGCTCGAAAGCGTGCTCGCGGTCGTCTATCTCATCTTCAACGAAGGTTATGCCTCTGGAAGCGGCCATCATATCCGCGCCGATCTCTGCGAGGAGGCGATCCGCCTCGGCCGGCTGCTGACCAGGCTCAAGCCCGACGAACCCGAGATCGAGGGACTGCTGGCGCTGATGTTGCTGCATCATGCCCGGCGGGCGGCGCGGATCGGGGCCAGCGGCGAGATTTTGACACTTGAGGCTCAGGATCGACGTTTATGGGACCGGGCCGAGATTTCGGAAGGCCTTGCTCTCATCGAACAGGCGCTGTGCCGCCGGCGACCCGGGCCCTATCAGATACAGGCGGCGATCATCGCCGTGCATGCCGAAGCGCCGAGTTTTCCCAGGACGGACTGGCAGCAGATCGCCTCGCTCTATGCAGAACTCACCCGTACCGCCGACAATCCCGTCTATGAGCTCAATCGGATCGTTGCCGTGTCTTACGTAGAGGGGCCGGGCGCGGCTCTGGCCTGCCTCAAGCCGATCGCCATGGCGCTGGTGGAGTACCAGCCTTTTTATGCCGTTCAAGCCGACCTTCTGGCCCGGGACGGGCAAATAGATCAAGCAAGGCTAGCCTACCGCCGGGCAATCGAACTTTCCCAATCCGAGGCGGAAAAGCTGTTTCTTTCCGAACGGCTGGATGGTCTTCCTACCGGGCCTGCGTGAAGAAAATCTTCGCCGCGAAGACCGAAAAGACGCCGGCGAACGTGTAGTCGATGCCCCGCAGGACCTTCGGGTTGGCCTGCAGCCAGCCCGAAAGCCAATCGGCGGCCAGAACGACGATCAGGTTTACCGGCATGCCGATGACGATGAAATAGAAGCCGAAAAAGATCAGCTTGCCGGTGACATGCGGATCGCCGGCCGTCACGAACTGCGGCAGAAAGGTCATGAAGAAGATGATGACCTTCGGATTGAGGATATTGACCCAGAAGCCAGTCGATATGTTGGCGAGCGGACTGCTCGCGGTCTTTTCAACCTGCTCGACGGAAAAGTTCGAGCCGAAGCGGATCGCCTGGATCGCCAGCCACAGGAGATAGGCTGCCCCGCCGGTCTTCAGGATGAAGAAGGCGGTCGGCGATGCGGTGATCAGCGCCGAGATGCCGAAGGCGACGAGCAGCGTGTGGCAGACGACGCCAAGGCTGGTGCCGAGCACCACGAACAAAGCCGGGCGGCGGCCGTGGCCGAGCGCGCGGCTGATCGATAGCGTCATGTCAGGCCCGGGCGTCAGGGCCAGAAGCAGGCCGGCGGCGGTGAAGGCAAGCAGGGCGGCAAGGCTCGGCAGGAATTCCATGGGTCACGCTCGAATAGCCGGGTAAAGGAGTGCTCCATTTACCCGGCTTTCGCAGCTATGCCAATCAGGCGCTCAGCGTTTGGAGATGAATTCCTTTGATGCATCCGCAAAGTCCGGATGCCAGCGCGACAGCGGCGGACGGTTTTCGATGATGTCGCCGATCGCCCAGGCCATGCGGCGTTCGTCTGTCGCCCGATCCACGTCGTTGTCTGGGCAGAGGATATAGAAATCGCCGCGCTCGAGGCTGGTGAGCATGAACTCGACCGTCTCTTCCGGCGTCCAGGCGCCGGCTGGCTTTTCGTCGCGGTCGCCTTTCGTCAGGCCGGTAAACACGAAGCCGGGGATGAGCAGATGGGCCGATACCTGGCAGTCGGGCGTGTTGCGAAGCTCGTGCTGGAGCGCTTCGGTGAATGCCTTCACACCGGCCTTGGCGACATTGTAGGCGGGATTGCCCGGCGGGGTCGTGATCCCCTGTTTCGAACCTGTGTTGACGATCAGCGACGGCTCGCCATGGGCGATCATGGCCGGGCCGAACGTTCGCGTGCCGTTGATGACGCCGAGGAGATTGACGGCGAAAATGCTGTCCCAGTTGACCTGAGGCCCGAATATCGAGCTCCCTGGGCCGATGCCGGCATTGTTCATCAGCACATGCACCCGGCCGAAACGCTGGATGACGGCGCGTTCCAGCGCCTCGATCTCGTCCGGCTTCGAAACGTCGGTGCCGATGGCGGCGACATCCGCCTCGCCATCTTCGGCAAGAGCCGCGACCTCGCGGCAAGCTTCCGCGAGTTTGTCGCCCTCCAGATCGGCAAGGACGACCGAAAGGCCCATCCTGGCAAACTCCTTCGCGGCGGCAAGGCCGATGCCCGATGCGGCGCCGGTAATCACGGCGACGTTGTCCTTTTTCAGAGCGGGATGAGTGATGGTCATGGCAGATCTCCTCTGGGGCGCTGCTGTTCAAAGGTCGGGCGGGATATGGTACCCTCATCAAAACCTGTCAACATGACAAGGGCGTCACAAGTGAGGGCGTCGTCATTCGCGTCCTTCACCGGCGAACGAATATCGGCGGCCATCTCTGATCGGCTTTGCCGGGTTTTTCTTGCGTGCCTCAGGAAACTCGCTAAAAGTGCCGCAAATCCCGACTTGGCAGTTTCAACAACCGCTTCCACCCGCAGACGGACGTAAATCGACATGGCACTCCCGAAAGACGTAAAGAAGGTCGTTCTCGCCTATTCCGGCGGTCTCGACACCTCGATCATCCTGAAATGGCTGCAGACCGAACTTAACGCCGAGGTGGTGACCTTCACCGCCGATCTCGGCCAGGGCGAAGAGCTGGAGCCGGCCCGCAAGAAGGCCGAGATGCTCGGCATCAAGGAGATCTACATCGAGGACGTGCGCGAGGAGTTCGTGCGCGATTTCGTCTTCCCGATGTTCCGCGCCAATGCCGTCTATGAAGGCGTCTACCTGCTCGGCACCTCGATTGCCCGCCCGCTGATCTCCAAGCACCTAATCGAGATCGCCAAAAAGACCGGCGCCGACGCGATCGCCCACGGCGCCACCGGCAAGGGGAACGATCAGGTCCGTTTCGAGCTTTCGGCCTATGCGCTGAACCCGGATATCAAAGTCATTGCGCCCTGGCGCGACTGGGCTTTCAAGAGCCGCACCGATCTTCTGAAGTTCGCCGAGGAAAACCAGATCCCGGTCGCCAAGGACAAGATGGGCGAGGCGCCGTTCTCCGTCGACGCCAACCTGCTGCACTCGTCGTCCGAAGGCAAGGTTCTCGAAGATCCGGCCATCGAGGCTCCCGAATACGTGCATATGCGCACGATCTCGCCGGAAGCTGCTCCGGACAAGGCGACCGTCATCAAGGTCGGCTTTAAGAAGGGCGATGCGGTTTCCATCAACGGTGTCGCCATGTCGCCGGCGACCCTGCTCGCCGCGCTCAACAATTACGGCCGCGACAACGGCATCGGCCGTCTCGACCTCGTCGAGAACCGCTATGTCGGCATGAAGTCGCGCGGCGTCTACGAGACCCCCGGCGGCACGATCCTGCTCACCGCCCACCGGGCGATCGAGTCGATCACGCTCGATCGTGGTGCCGCGCATCTCAAGGATGACATCATGCCGCGTTACGCGGAGCTCATCTATTACGGCTTCTGGTTCTCGCCGGAGCGCGAAATGCTGCAGGCACTGATCGACAAGAGCCAGGAGCATGTGGAAGGCGAAGTGACGCTGAAGCTCTACAAGGGCAATGTCATGGTCATCGGCCGCGAGAGCGAAAAGTCGCTCTATTCCGACAAGCTGGTCACCTTCGAGGACGACCAGGGCGCTTACGACCAGAAGGATGCGGCTGGCTTCATCAAGCTCAATGCGCTGCGCCTGCGCACTCTCGCCAAGCGCAATCTGGGCAAGTAATTCCCGATAAACCCGATTAGCGAAACCCGCCTGCCCGAAAGGGGAGGCGGGTTTTTTCATGCCCGGCGGCTGGCGATCCGGAAACCGATGTAACCGAGCACGGCGATCAAGTGCATGGCGGGAATGACGATGCCGAAGGCCGGCAGCGGCGAGCCGATCGAGGCGGCGGCGACGCCGCCCACGAAGCCCGCGCCCATCTGGATGAAGCCCATCATTGCCGATGCGGACCCGGCAATATGCGGGAAGGGAATGAGGCCCGCCGCGGTCATGTAGGGCGACACGAAGGCGATCCCGAAGGCGCACATGGCAACCGGCACCATGACCGACAGAAACGACGGCGGCAGGTAGTGGACCGAAAGGGCCATGACGAGGCCGCCGCTGCCGCTGAAGATCAGCCCGACCAGGGGTGCGCGTTCGGCGGGCAACCACCTCGATATGACCCGGAGGCAGACTGAGCCCATCAGGAAGAAGCCGGATTGCATCAGCATGCTCAGGCCGAACTGGGTCGGCGTCAGCCCGACCTTCTCGATCAGGATGAACGGCAGCACGGCCGCCTGGGCATACATGGAGCCCACGGCGCCGGCGAGAACGACCGCGGTGAACAGGAAGCGCGGCAAGGCGACGATTTCCGCATAGGCCTGGACGAGCCGCAGCGGCTTCAGCCGGCTGCGATCCGGCACGGTCGTCTCCTTGAGGCAGACGGTGGAGAGGAAAACGAGCAGGGCGCCGAAGCCGACCATCAGCAGGAATACCGATCGCCAGCCGAAGGCGGCGAGTGCAAGGCCGCCGATCGTCGGACCTAGGGACGGCCCAATTGCCAGGATGATGCCCATCGTGTTGATGATCCGCGCCGCGTCGCCACCGTTGAACTGGTCTCGCACGATGGCGCGCGACACGGTGATGCCGACCGAAGCGCCGATACCCTGGATCAGGCGGCCGGCGAGCACCCATTCGACCGTCGGAGCAAAGGCCGCAAGCAGCGAACCGGCAAGATAGATGAGGAGGAAGCTCAGCGAGGCAGTCTTGCGGCCGAAGGCATCGGAGACGGGGCCGGCGACCAGCTGCGCCAGCGCAAAGCCCGCGAAATAGAGCGACAGCGACATCTTGATCGCCGCTTCCGTGGTGTCGAAGGCGCGCACCAGTTCCGGCATCGCCGGCGTGTAGATCGCCATGGAAATCGGCCCGATCGCCGTCAGGAGGGCGCCGATGATCGTGGTTCGGCGCTCGCTCATCCGAGCGGGGATAGGCGGCATGTTATCGGCTTTCATCAGGTGCAGTCTGCAGTGCGGCGGAGGGGACGGCGGCTTGCAGGTTGGCGTTGAACAGGGCCAGCGCCTCGCGCAGGATCCGGTTGTTTTCCTCGCTGAGGCCTTCGGTTGCCTGGCCAAGGATGGCGTTCAATTCGTTGCGGATCGAACCGATCATCTCGCCGGAAGTCTCGGTGAGATTGATCCGCTTGGCGCGCCGGTCAGCGGAGCATTGCTGCCTTTCGACCAGCCCGAGCGCCTCCAGCTTGTCGAGATAGGCGCAGAGCGTCATCGGCTCGACGCCCATGCGGGCGGCGATGTCGAGCTGGCGGCTGCCGTCGAGAGCCGCGATGTTGATCAGGGCGCGGGCTTCGCCGGGTGTCAACCCCAGGCCTGCCTGGGCGATGCGGCGCTCGAAGGCGGCACGCAGCAGTCGGGCACTGTCGACGATCAGGAACCCCAGAATGTCCATATGCTTTTCGGCACCCTTTGCCTCGTCGTCGAATTTCATAAGGCACGCTTACTATCTTTCGGGTGAGAGGCAAACGGAAAAGGGGGGCACTGGTTGCATTGACACCGGTAAAACCGGAGGCGAGATTGTCGCAGCCTTCCGACGGAGACCATCATGTCATCATCGCTGCTTGCCGGCGCCTTTTTCGCGGCGCTTGCCTATACGCTCATTCCCGGGCCGGCATTCCTGGCGCTGCTCGGCATCGGTGCCGGACAGGGAAGGCAGGCCGGCGCCTTCTTCATGGGTGGCCATCTGGCGGGGGACATCCTGTGGTCCGGTCTGGCGCTGGTGGCGATCATCGGCGCCAAGACGGTCGGCACCACCCTCTTCGACATACTCGGGGTTTTCTGCGGGCTCTATCTCGGCTGGATCGGCTGGAGCGCATTGCGGGCGAAGCCGAAGAAGGATGGTGGCGCTCTGGTGACGGTCGAAAAGCCGCTGCGGCGCGGGCTGATCTTCGGCCTGACGAACCCCAAGGGGTATCCGGTGGCGCTGGCGACGTTCACCGCGCTGCTCGCAAGTTCTGCCGATGCACTGGATTTCAGCGCGCTGCCGGTGCTTCTCGCCGTGTCGCTGATCGGGTTCCTGACGGCCGATCTGGTGCTGATCGGGATTATCGGCGCCGGCGTGGTGCGGCGGTTCTATCGGAGACACGAGAGGGTGATCGTCCGGCTTTCCGGACTGCTGTTCATCGGCTTTGCGGTGCAGGCGCTCTGGCACTCGGCACCGGGCCTGTTCGGCGACCGGCGGGCCTGAAAGTGGGACGCGGTTAGGTTCGGCCGATCAGACTTCGATGAAAGCCATGACCGCGCGAAGCACGTTGGCGCGGGACGTGTCGCCGAGCGACATGGCGATTTCAAGCTGGTTGCGGTAATAGTCGTGGAAGTTGAAGCCGGTTTCGTCGGTAACCTGCGACAGGTCCATCAACTGTCCCTGAGCATCGACGGCGTGTGTTGGAAGTTCTTCGGACAGCGTTATGTATGTGTCCTGGTCGATCTTGCCAGCCTGATAGTTTTCAAGCGCGAGCGCGCGCAGATCGCGCGGGGTGATCGCCGAAAAATCAATCGGCGATTCATCCGCGTCGGGCACCTGAAAGGTGATCTGGCTCTGCCGACTTCCATGCTCGGAAGATTTCTCGACCTTGTTGTTTCGAGAATGGTCTCTTTGCAGTAAGTTGGTAGACCAGCGCAAGGAACTGATTTCCATGGCTATATCCTGTTTCATCGGATACTGGGCCAAAACTACCTTTGATTACTGCACTGCGTCAAATGGTTAATAACCGTTAATTGTTGTGTATGATTTCTTGCTGAAAAACGAAAATGGACGGGCGCATACCCATTCCCGCCGCCTTCTCCTATATGAATGGCGAAGCATCGTTATGAAGGAATATATTCATGTCTTCTAATCTTCTGGTGAACCCCGCTCTGGTGGACTGGAACGGTCATCACGGCCTGCCGCGCTTCGATCAGGTGAAGGACGAGGACTTCGCCCCCGGCTTCGACGCAGCGCTTGCCGCCCACGAAGCGGAGATCGATGCGATCGCCAACAATCCGGAAGAGCCGACCTTTACCAACACGGTCGTTGCCCTGGAGACCGCAGGCGATGCCCTGTCGCGCGTTTCGGGGCTGTTCTGGGGCAAGGCCGGCGCCCATACCAACGAGAATATTCAGGCACTTGAGCGCGAGATCGCGCCAAAAATGTCCCGCCATTATTCGAAGATCGGCATGAATGCGGCGCTGTTTGCCCGCATCGATACGCTCTGGGACAATCGCAAGGAACTGGGCCTGACGCTCGAGGAAGAGCGGGTGCTGGAACGTCACTGGAAGGGTTTCGTCAAGGCCGGCGCCAAGCTTGCCAAGGCCGAGCAGGAACGGCTTGCCGATATCAACGAGAAACTTGCCGGGCTCGGCGCCAAGTTCGGCCAGAACGTTCTGGGCGACGAGAAAAGCTGGTCGCTGAAATTGTCCGACAAGGGCGAGCTCGACGGCCTGCCGGCGTTCCTGCGCGATGCCATGGCATCCGCGGCCCGCGAACGCGGCGAGGCTGACGGGTATATGGTGACGCTGTCACGCTCGATCATCGAGCCGTTCCTCACCTTCTCGACCCGCCGGGACCTGCGCGAACAGGCTTTCAGGGCCTGGGCGGCGCGCGGGCAAAACGGCGGCGAGACCGACAATCTCGGCATCGTGCGCGAAACGCTGGCGCTGCGGGCGGAAAAGGCAAAACTGCTCGGATACGAAAATTTCGCGGCCTACAAGCTCGACAACACGATGGCGAAGACGTCCGATGCGGTGAATACGCTGCTCCGCCAGGTCTGGGACAAGGCGCGCTCCAAGGCGCTGGAGGAAGAGGCGAGCCTTGGTGGCCTGATCGCCGAGGAAGGCAAGAACCACGAGGTCATGCCGTGGGACTGGCGTTATTATGCCGAGAAGCTGCGGCAGCGGACCTTCGATTTCTCCGAAACGGAGCTGAAGCCCTATCTGCAGCTCGAAAAGATCATCGAGGCCTGCTTCGATGTCGCCGAGCGCCTGTTCGGCGTCAAGGCGGTCGAAGTGAAGGGTGTTTCGGCCTACCATCCGGATGTGCGGGTGTTCGAGATCCGCGACCGGGACGGTTCTCTGAAGGCGCTGTTCCTCGGCGACTATTTCGCCCGGTCCTCGAAGCGCTCCGGCGCCTGGATGAATTCCCTGCAGTCGCAGCATAAGCTGCCGCTGAAGAACGGCGCGACAGGCGAGCTGCCGATCATCTACAACGTCTGCAATTTCGCCAAGCCCGCCGAAGGCAAGCCGGCCTTGCTGTCGATCGACGACGCCCGCACCCTGTTCCACGAATTCGGCCACGCGCTGCATGGCATGCTGTCGGATGTCACCTATCCGTCGGTCTCCGGCACCGGCGTGTCGCGAGATTTCGTCGAACTGCCGTCACAGCTTTACGAGCACTGGCTGACCGTGCCGGAAATCCTGGAAAAATATGCCGTTCATTTCGAAACCGGCAAGCCGATGCCGAAGGCGCTGCTCGACAAGGTGCTGGCGGCCCGCACCTTCAACGCCGGTTTCGCGACGGTGGAATTCACCTCCTCGGCGCTGGTGGACATGGCATTCCATACCCGCGGGGCGGTCGAAGATCCGATGGCGGTGCAGAAGGAAGTGCTCGACGAGATCGGCATGCCGGCCTCCATCGTCATGCGCCACGCGACGCCGCATTTCCAGCACGTGTTTTCGGGCGACGGCTATTCGGCGGGCTACTATTCCTACATGTGGTCGGAAGTGCTCGACGCGGACGCCTTCTCCGCCTTCGAGGAAACCGGCAACGCCTTCGATCCGGTCATGGCGCGCAAGCTCAAGAACAACATCTATTCCGTCGGGGGCTCGATCGATCCGGAAGAGACCTACAAGGCGTTCCGCGGAAAGTTGCCGGACCCGAAGGCGATGCTGAAGAAAAAGGGCCTTGCGATGGTCGAGGAGCTTTCCGGCAGCGACGCCTGAGCGCATTGCGATCCCGGTCTTACGGGAGTAAAACAGGGCCGAAGATTTGCCGATCATCGGCCTGTCATGCGGCGGCCGTAATACCGTAGCGCCGGATCGCAACATCGATCTGGCGGCAGTCGCGCGAGGGGGTCGATCTGGCTCGGCGTGGCCATGGCCTTCATTGTAATCGTGGCGACCGCCTTCCTGCCGCTCCTCTTGGCCACCTCTTGAGGCGCAGCGGGCTGGTGGCGAAACAGCCATCAACCATCATCGCGCTCACCCCTTTCGCAAATGCGAAAAACAGGGTATGAGGCCGCAAAACGAATTGGGTGCCGCCTCCCGATGCCGCGCCAAGAGCTCAGAGATTCAAAACATGAAAATGCGAAATATCGCGATCATCGCACACGTCGACCATGGGAAGACCACTCTTGTCGACGAACTCCTGAAGCAGTCCGGCTCGTTCCGTGACAACCAGCGCACCACCGAGCGCATGATGGACAGCAACGATCTCGAAAAAGAACGTGGCATCACCATCCTTGCCAAGGCGACCTCGATCGAGTGGAAGGGCGTTCGCGTCAACATCGTCGACACCCCCGGCCACGCCGACTTCGGCGGCGAAGTCGAGCGCATCCTGTCGATGGTGGACGGCGCGATCGTTCTCGTCGACTCCTCCGAAGGCCCGATGCCGCAGACCAAGTTCGTGGTCGGCAAGGCGCTGAAGGTCGGCCTTCGCCCGATCGTCGCGATCAACAAGATCGACCGTCCGGACGGCCGCCACGAAGAAGTCATCAACGAAGTCTTCGACCTGTTCGCCAATCTCGACGCCACCGACGAGCAGCTTGATTTCCCGATCCTCTACGGTTCCGGTCGCGATGGCTGGATGAACGTCAATCCCGAAGGCCCGAAGGATGAGGGTCTTGCCCCGCTTCTCGACCTGGTGCTGAAGCACGTTCCCGAGCCGAGCGTCGGTGAAGAAGACGGCGCGTTCCGCATGATCGGCACGCTGCTCGAAGCCAACCCTTTCCTCGGCCGCATCATCACCGGCCGTATCCATTCCGGCTCGATCAAGCCGAACCAGCCCGTCAAGGTGCTCTCCCAGGACGGCAAGACGGTCGAAACCGGCCGTATCTCCAAGATCCTCGCCTTCCGCGGCATCGAACGTACGCCGATCGACGAGGCGCATGCGGGCGATATCGTCGCCATCGCCGGCCTCTCAAAGGGCACTGTCGCCGACACGTTCTGCGATCCCTCGGTCACCGAGGCGCTGCATGCGCAGCCGATCGACCCGCCGACCGTTACCATGTCCTTCCTCGTCAACGACAGCCCGCTTGCCGGTACCGAAGGCGACAAGGTGACGAGCCGCGTCATCCGCGACCGCCTGTTCAAGGAAGCCGAAGGCAATGTCGCGCTGAAGATCGAGGAAGCCGAGGGCAAGGATTCGTTCTACGTTTCCGGCCGTGGCGAATTGCAGCTCGCCGTCCTGATCGAAACCATGCGCCGCGAAGGCTTTGAGCTTGCCGTGTCGCGTCCGCGCGTCGTCATGCACAAGTCCGAGGACGGCACGCTGATGGAGCCGATCGAGGAAGTCGTCATCGACGTCGATGAGGAGCATTCCGGCGTCGTCGTGCAGAAGATGTCCGAGCGCAAGGCCGAAATGGCCGAGCTGCGTCCGTCCGGCGGCAGCCGCGTTCGCCTGGTATTTTTCGCGCCGACCCGCGGCCTGATCGGCTACCAGTCGGAACTTCTGACTGATACCCGCGGCACGGCGATCATGAACCGCCTGTTCCACGACTACCAGCCCTACAAGGGCGAGATCGGCGGCCGCACCAACGGCGTGCTTCTGTCCAACCAGGCCGGCGAGGCCGTTGCCTATGCGATGTTCAACCTGGAAGACCGTGGCCCGATGATCATCGAGCCGGGCGAAAAGGTCTATATGGGCATGATCATCGGCATTCACAGCAGAGACAACGACCTTGAGGTCAATGTCCTCAAGGGCAAGCAGCTGACCAACATCCGTTCGGCCGGCAAGGACGAAGCCGTCAGGCTGACCCCGCCGATCCGCATGACGCTCGATCGTGCGCTGTCCTGGATCCAGGACGACGAGCTGATGGAAGTGACGCCGAAGAACATCCGGCTGCGCAAGACCTATCTCGACGCCAACGACCGCAAGCGCTTCGGCAAGGCGAAAATCGCCTGATTTCGACAGCATGCTCTGAGCCTTTCAAAACCCGGCAGAAATGCCGGGTTTTTTTCTGTGCCTGAGACCCGGCCGCCCTTGTCGCAAAGGTTAAAAACACGTTAACGTTGCCGCGTCGTCCACATGAGAAGTCTGTGGGCAATCCGCTCTACACACATTGGTGGAATGGCGGATTGCCAGCATCAGGGCCTAGAGTAAACGTTATGAAAACGTTATCGATCGATGTCCGGCGGGCCGAACCGCAAGACGCTCGCGCCATTTCCGAGGCGCACCGCCAGGCATGGACCCAAGCCTATGCAGGCCTCATTCCCCACAAGCCGCTGACCCAGATGCTGGAGCGTCGCGGCGAGGCATGGTGGCGCAAGGCGACCCGCGGTCCTGCAACGCTGCTGGTGCTCGATGTCGCCGACCAGGTCGCCGGTTACGCCACGATCGGCCTCAACCGGGCCCGTGCCCTGCCTTATGACGGCGAGGTCTACGAGATCTATCTTCGTCCCGAATTTCAGGGCATCGGCCTTGGCCGCCGCCTGTTCGGCGAAAGCCGCCGGCTCCTGAAGTCGCTCGGCTGCGAAGGTCTCGTCGTCTGGTGCCTGGAGGACAGCGAGCATGCGGCGCGTTTCTTCCGCCGGCACGGCGGTGTGGACCTTGCCGAAGGCATGGAGGATTTTGGCGGCACTCAGCTTCGCAAGATCGGTTTCGTCTGGTCCTGAACGGTCGGCCTTCAACACCCTGAATTTGAACGATTTCTCATGTTGCGGCGCGCAGTGCGGTTCAACATTGGCGTCAAAGCCTTGTTGCCTTGCAGCATGATTCCCGCTATCGACGCTTAACTTTGTTGAACCTCATCGGGGACCAGAATGCGTATCGATGCAATTTCCGTTGGCAAGAATCCGCCTGAAGACGTCAACGTCATCGTTGAAGTGCCGGTCGGCGGCCAGCCGATCAAGTACGAAATGGACAAGGAAGCCGGCGCTCTCGTCGTCGACCGCTTCCTCTACACGCCGATGACCTATCCGGGCAATTACGGCTTCGTACCGCACACGCTCTCGGAAGACGGCGACCCGATCGACGTCCTCATCTGCAACACCCGTCCGCTGGTTCCGGGCTGCGTCATCAACGTGCGCCCGATCGGCGTGATGATCATGGAAGACGACGGCGGCAAGGACGAGAAGATCATCGCCGTGCCGGTTCCGAAGCTGACCCAGCGCTACGACAAGATCAAGAACTACACCGACATGCCCGAGATCACGCTGAAGCAGATCGAGCACTTCTTCGAGCACTACAAGGATCTGGAGCCCGGCAAATGGGTGAAGATCGGCGGCTGGCAGAATGTCGACGTGGCAAAGATGCTGATCATCGAAGCCATCGAGCGCTACAAGGCCCAGAAGTAAGCCGTCAGGCCTTCAGGACCTTTTTGAATTTCTCTTCCAGATCCTCCGGGTCGCCATCGATCCGGAGGATTTTTTTACGCGCGGTTTCGCCCGACAGGATCGAAATGGAGGATTTGGGAAGGCGGAACGTGTCGGCCAGCAGCAGGATCAGCGCCTTGTTGGCCTTGCCGTCCTCCGGCACGGCGGTGACGCGTGCCTTCAGGAACACCTCGCCATCGGCGGCGGTCTCAATGCCCTCGACAGCATTGCGGCCCGAATTCGGCGTAAGCCGGACTGCGAGCCGCAGATGGTCGGAATGTTTGCTGTAGGCGCCGCTCACGCAACCAGCGGATAGATCGACGTCCACATCAGCGAGCGAATGAAGAAGATGATCAGGAGCAGGATGACGGGCGAGATATCGATGCCGCCGAGGTCCGGCATGATGCGACGGATGGGACGCAGCGCCGGTTCGGTGACGGCGAAGAGGAAACGGCCGATCGCATCGACGAACTGGTTTCTCGAATTGATGACGTTGAAGGCATAGAGCCACGAGAAGATGGCGCTGGCGATCAGCACCCAGGTATAGAGGTTCAAGGCCAAGTCGATGGTCTGAAACAGGGCGAGCATTAACGTCTCCATTTCTTTGTTGACAGACATGTAGACATTGGCGAACTAACGGGCAAGTGCCGCGCCCGCGCCTCATCCGATTCATGTTTAACGGGCGACGGGCACGCTGCCGGCCTCCGGCTCCGCTGAAAGTGTTGCCTCATGTCCATTTCTGCCTCGGGCGATCGTTTCGCCGCCTTCCGGCACTCATCTTATACTCGCTTCTTCTTTTCCCGACTTTTCTCGGCTTTTGCGATCCAGATCATCAGCGTCGCGGTCGGCTGGCAGATGTACGACGAGACCAGCAATCCGCTCTATCTCGGCCTGATCGGCCTTTTCCAGTTCCTGCCGTCGCTGCTCCTGATCCTCGTCACCGGTTCGGTCGCCGACCGTTATAACCGACGCGCGATCATGGCGATCTGCATGGTGGTCGGAGCGCTCTGCGCCGGCGCCCTTCTGGCTCTCACCGTCACCCATTCGTTTTCGCCCTGGCCGGTGTTCGGCATCCTGATCGTGTTCGGGATCGAACGGGCCTTCATGGGGCCGGCGGTCCAGTCGCTCGGTCCCAACCTGGTGCCGGAACAGGACCTGCCGAACGCAGTCGCCTGGAATTCCTCGTCCTGGCAGACGGCGGCGATCCTCGGCCCGGTTGCCGGCGGCCTGCTTTACGGCATCAGCGCGATTTCCGCCTATTCGGTCGCACTGGTCTTCCTCATCCTCGCCGCCGCCCTGGTGTTCATGATCCCGAAGCCTCCGCAGCGCAACGCTGCGGAAAAGGTGAGCTGGGGCCAGATCCTGGCTGGTTTCCACTTCATCTCGCGGGAAAAGATCGTGCTCGGAGCGATCTCGCTCGATCTCTTCGCGGTCCTTCTCGGCGGCGCGGTCGCGCTGATGCCGATCTTTGCGCGCGACATTCTCGAACTCGGCCCCTGGGGCCTCGGCATGCTGCGGGCAGCACCGGGCGTCGGGGCGATCGTCGTCGCGATCTACCTCGCCTTCTATCCGATCCGCCACCATGCCGGTCTGGCGATGTTCATCGGCGTCGGGCTGTTCGGCATCGGCACGCTGGTCTTCGGTCTCTCAGTGACGCCATGGCTGTCGATCTCGGCGCTGATGCTGATGGGAGCGTCCGACATGATCTCGGTCTATGTGCGCGAGACGCTGATCGCGCTCTGGACGCCGGACGAGGTGCGCGGCCGGGTCAACGCGGTCAACATGGTGTTCGTCGGAGCGTCCAACGAGCTCGGGGAGTTCCGCGCGGGTACGATGGCGTCGATCTTCGGCGCCGTGCCGGCCGTGGTGATCGGCGGTATCGGCACGCTGGCCGTCGCAGTCATCTGGGCCATGGGCTTCCCGAAGCTGCGCAGGATCGACAGTCTCGATGCGCCGGACCGGGAAGAGAGATCGGTTCAGCCGGCCTGAAGCGCCGGTTGCCGGCCGTATCCGATCTGTTCGCCGCCCGCCTGCTCGCCGCCCGCCTGCGGCTCGAAGACGAGATCGAGGAAATTCCAGAGCCATTCCTTGAGCGGCGCGTCGAAGATCATCCGGCCCTCCAGATGGTCGCGGCCGGCCTGTGCATTCGGCATGGTGAAACGCTCGGCGCCATGCACGACCCAGCGCTGCATCATGGCCCGTGTCAGTTCCGCATGGAATTGCAGGCCCCAGGCATTGTCGCCGTAGCGGATCGCCTGGTTCGGATAGGCGTCGCCTTCGGCAAGCAGTTGCACGCCGCGCGGGATGTCGAAGCCTTCGCGATGGAAGTGATAGGCCATTTTCGGCCATTTCATCAGCAGCCTGCCGTGTTCGGTGGCGCGTAGCGGATACCAGCCGATTTCGGTGAGGCCGTTTTTCTCCGCGGCGACCGTGCCGCCGAGATGGCGCACCATCATCTGCGCGCCGAGGCAGATGCCGAGATAGGGCTTGTTCTCCCTGAGCGGAACGCCGATCCAATCGATCTCCGTCTTGACGAACGGATCCGGATCGTTGGCGCTCATCGGCCCGCCGAAGATCACCGCGCCGGAATGATCGGCCATGGTGTGCGGCAGGGGATCGCCGAGCACGGGGCGGCGGATATCGAGAGGGAAACCCTTGTCGGAAAGCATCTGGCCGACGCGCCCGGGCGACGAGCGCTCCTGGTGCAGCACGATCAGCACGGGAAGTTTTCGGGTATGACGGGAGGGAAACATCAGCATTTCAACAACGTCCTCAGTCTCCTCCCTCATCTCCTCCGGTTGCACGGGCGGCGGCCTGCTGGCGCTCCAGAACCCTGTCGCGCGCCGAGACGCCCAGAAGATCGGCGATCCTCCAGATCACGTGATCTTCGATCTCGCTGCGCTGGCCGTCGGCATAAACGATATCCCAGAGGATGCCGAGAAGCTCGACGCGGTCCTCTTCGTCGACGAGATGTTTTCTAAGATCGGAAGTGAAGCGGTAATAGTCAACCGCCTCGCTGCCGGCCTGATGGCCGACCTCGATCAACGCCTTCAGGCGATCTTCGCTCAAGTCGTAACGTTCGCGCAGCAGGTCGCGAAACTTCTGCTGTTCCCGGGGCGAGACGTTTCCATCCGCCTCCATCACCTGGAAACAGAGCGCGACAAACGCCACCCGGGGGTCATCGGAGGCGAATTCTTGCGTATGGTGGGACCCTGTCAGAGTTTGGAGGAAGGCCTGAATGCGATCTAACATCTATCTCCAGGCCCTCGCCATTCTAGAACAGCCGGAGCCTCGTTGCGGGCTGCGCGGCATCGGGATCTTTCACACCCGGATCATCCGGCGGGCGGCCAAAAAAGGGAACGGGCTCCTCCTCATTTTCAGGGGATTTTCCGTCCTTCGGCGTCACATTCGCCGGGGCTGGTGTTTTTGCTGCAACAGCTAACTCCTTCTGAGGGGGCTTTGCCTCCTGCGGGGCCGGCTTGACCTCGACCAGAATAGGCTTGGGGGGCTCTTCTGTCGCCGTGTCGGTCTTCGCCTCGCTGACCGTGACAGGCGGCAGGCTGGCGATCGCGGTATCGGCCGCAAGCGAACCTTCCTCGACCGGGCCTTCGAGCTGGTCGAACGGCGCCTTCCACTCGAAGGCATCGAGCCGGCCGGTCACCGGGGAGAGCGGCAGCCACTTTTCCGAGACGAAACCATCGGCGACCCAGGCGGGGTCCCGCGGTGCGCGCAACGCCTGCGCCATCCAGTGGCGAACGCGGCCCTGATCGCCGGTTTCGGCTTCCTCGATATCGGCGAGCAGCAGGTAGACGGCCTCGCGCGGCTGCATGCGGGCGGCGGCTTCCGCCTTGGCACGCGCCTTCTTGAACTGCTGGGCATCGAGTGCGGCCTGGGCGACGGCCAGCAGCGATTCGACATTGTTGGGGCGCATCGCCTCGAGCTTTTCGGCGCGTTTCAGCCGGTCCACGGTGCTGTCGCCGCTGCGGGCGCGGATATAGGCGCCGGCGATTTCCGGATGCGGTCCAAGCTTCCAGACACTTTCGAGGGTGGATGCCGCCTTGCGGACATTGTCTTCGCGCAGCCAGGCCTTGGCGGCGATGACGGCGGCGGGCACGAGATCCTTGGCGAGTTTCAAGGCCGCCATGGCATCGTCGCGGGCGCCCTTCGGATCGCCCTCCAGCCGATCATTTGCCTTGGCCGTCAGAAGCACGGCCTTCCAGCGTTCGGCCTGCGGCTTTTCGAGGATATTGGCCATGCGTTGCTGGTCGAGCAGGCGGATCGCATCGTCCCAGCGGCCAGCCTGGCTGCGGGATTCGAGCGTCGCCTGGGCGGCCCAGGGCAGGTAGGGCGCATGCTCGACCGCCTTTTCCGCATATTGGCGGGCGGCCTCGTTGGCACCGAGCCGGCGGGCTTCCATGTAGAGACCGCGCAGGCCCAGTTCACGGGTTTCCGGATCCTCGGCCATCTGCTCGAACTTTTTGCGCGCCTCGTCGTGCTTGCCTTCGATGAGGGCGGCCTGAGCTTCGAGGAGGTGGATCAGGGGTTCCTGATCGGCGCTGATCAGGCCGCGGGTGCGAAGGCTCATCTTGCGGGCGAGAAGCGCATTGCCGGCGCCGGCGGCGATCAGGCCGGTCGACAGCGCCTGGTAACCGCGGTCGCGCTTGCGGGCGCGAAAATAACGGCGGACGGAATAGGGCGAGGTCCAGATCACGCCGACGATCCACCAGAGGAGCATTGCGGCGCCGAGCAGCGCGACCATGGCGGTTGCGGCCACCATCAGGCTCGTTTCGATCAGGTGGTCCTGCCAGGTGATGGAAATCAGGCCGGGGCGATCCGCAAGCCAGGAGAAACCCCAGCCGAGAGCCAGCACCACAACGAGAAAAATGAAAAGTCTGACCATCCGGTTCTTCCGTCCTCAGCCTTGGGTGCCGGCGACGGCGCGCGTCAGCGTTCCGCCCACTAGATTTTCCACCTGAATGCGGGCATCGAGCTTCTGCTTGAAGTCGCGCGAAACCGCCTTTGCCGGTTCCGGGAGCGCATCCCATTCGCGGGCGGAGGCCTGGAGATCGCCGTTGCGCAGCGCATTTTCCATGCGGGCGACGATCGCATCCGGCGTTTCGCCCTGGACGTCACCGACGCGGCGGACCTTGACCACCGACATGGCGGAGGAAAGCAGCCGGCTGGCAATGCCCTCGTTGGGGTCCGACTGGACGGTCGCCTCCAGCATGGCATCGGCAATGCGGGGGAAATCGCGCTGCAGCTCGGCGCGTGCGGGCACGCCGGCGGACGCGAATTTCTGCAGGTCGGCGACCGCGGGATCGTCGCCGGCGACGGTCACGAAGGTCTGCAGTTCGGTTTCGAACGGGCCGCCGCGATCGATGCCGGCCTTGAGGGCGGCGGCTGCGACGGCGCGGGCGACCTGCTGTTCCGGGCCGCGGTCGTTCAGCTTGGCCTCGGCCTGGTCCAGGCGCTGGGCGAGACCGGAATCGGCGGTCGTTGCCGACTGGACGGTGGCGCGGAGCCGGTCGAGATCGGCCTTGAGCGCGCCAAGCGCCTGTTCGCTGGCACCGCCCGACGTGCGAGGCGCTGATTCAAGAGCCGCAACCCGGTTGGCGAGCGCGGCATCGGGGGCCGCTGCTGCGGCAGGCCGATTTTTGAGCGCTGCGATTTCCTGGCGCAGTGCGGCGATCTCGGAGGAGAGGCCGGCCGTGTTGGAGGACGCCGGGGCGGGCGTGGCGCCGGGCAGGTAACCGGCATATTGCATGCTGCCGGCCAGCAGCAACGCGACGATGCCGCCGAAAATGCCGGCCGCGATCAACGTCGACGTGGCAGGGCTCGTGCGATGGTGCGGGGCGGGTGTCGACTCTGGTTCGGGCGCCACGGTTGCGGGTTGCGGTTCGCTCTGGGCGGCGGCAGACCAGGGATCGTCATAACGCGGCTCGTCTGTGGCCGAGGGACTGGATGCCGTTTCTTCCGTGGGCTCGGGCTTGGCCGGCTCTTCGGCTGTTGCGGAAACGTCTTCGGCGGGCTCCGTGGCGCTCACCACGTCGTCGGTGTCGTTGCTGCGGACGGGTTCGGCGACGACATCGGACTGCTCGGCGGTCAAGTCGATCGTGACCGGCTCCTTGTCCGTCTTGGATCGGCGGGGTGGTTGTTCCGGTACCATCTCGACCTCTTTTTGCATGCGCTCACAGGAAACTAGTGGGTGGGTCTTAGGAAAGAAAGGGGCGGGCGGGATTTTGGCGCCACACCTCGACTAAAGGAGTGCCAATACCCCATCCTCGTCAGGGTGGCTGGCGATCTTGATATTTCTATGAAATTCCCGCGGAATGATTTCGGCGACATTGTCGCTGAGGCACAGGAACTGCAGGGACGGGAGTTCCTGAAGGTGCGGCGCAGCGAAATCGGAGAAAAGCCGGGCATTTTCCCGCGAATAGAGAAGCACGGCATCCGCCGGCGGATCGAGGAGAGCGCCGCGGATAAGAGCTTCATCGTAGGCTATGGGTATCATTTCATAGATTTCGGCGGTGACGAACGGCACCCCCGCCGCGCGCAGGCCATCTTCAAATTTTGACGAACGCGGCCTGCCGGCAAGGTAGAGCAGCGGAGCGTCGAACGAAGGTGCATCGCTTGCGATGATTTTCGCGAGTTCGGCGCCTGTGCCGGGCCCGCGGCGAATATTCCGGAAGCCGGCAGCTTCGGCAGCCTTTGCGGTTGTTTCGCCGACGGCGTAGAGGGTTTGGCCGAGAAATGGGATGAGACGCTCGCCCAACGCGGACAGCACGCGCAGGGCTTCGGCGCTGGTGACGGCCAGCGCGGAATGGGGGCTGGCGAGCGCGGCCTCGGCGACTTCCGGATGATGGATCGCCCTGGTCAGCGGCAGCAGGACCGGCTGATGGCCAAGGTCTTGCAGTCGCTCGGCAGTGCGCCGGGCCGAGTTTTCGGGGCGGGTAACGACGACCCGCATCGCTTTACGACCAGCCTTCGAAAAAATCGGCGCCGGCCGCCGCACGGACGGCTTCGCCGGCCTGGCGGCCAAGCTTTTCCGCATTGGCGCGTTTGCCTTCTGTCTCTATCGAATGTTCCTTGCGGCCATCCGGCGTCAGGATCAGCCCTGAGAATTTCAGATGGTCGCCCTCGCAGATGGCGTAACCGCCGATCGGGGTGCGGCAGGAGCCGTCGAGCGCTGCCAGGAAGGCGCGTTCGCAGGAGACCGCGTCATAGGTCGGGCGGTCGTTGATCGGGTCGAGAAGCGCGTCGATGCGGGCGTCACTGACACGGCTTTCGACGCAGATCGCGCCCTGCGCCGGTGCCGGGGGAAAGTCCTGCGGGTCGAGCAGTTCGGTGACGACATCCTGCTTGGCGAGGCGCTTGAGCCCGGCATAGGCAAGCAGGGTCGCATCCACCTGGCCTTCGCTCAGCTTGCGCAGCCGCGTTTCGACGAGGCCGCGGAAGGTGATGACCTCGATGTCCGGACGGATGCGGCGGATCAGCGCCTGGCGGCGCAGCGACGAGGAGCCGACGGTGGCGCCATCGGGAAGGGCGGCAAGCGTATGGGCGGTGCGGCCGATAAACGCATCGCGAAAATCCTCGCGGGGCAGGTAGGCGGCGAGACGCAGGCCATCGGGCAGTTTGGTCGGCATGTCTTTCGAGGAATGGACGGCGAAATCGAGATCGCCGGAGATCAGCCCTTCCTCCAATTCCTGGGTGAACAGGCCCTTGCCGCCGAGCTCGGTCAGCGCCCGGTCGGTGATGCGGTCGCCTGTCGTCGACAGCACGACGATCTCGAACATGTCCTCCGGCAGGCCATGCGCCGTCATCAGCCGTGCGCGCGTTTCGGAAGCCTGTGCGAGCGCCAGCGGGCTGCCGCGCGTGCCGATCCGGAAAGGTTTTGTTTGCATCCGCGTCATTCCATTGTTACCGGAGGCTTTCGTAGACCGGTTTATCCGGCATCGCAATTATCGATAGGCGTATGGCGACCTTTCTTCGCATCCTCGGCATTGAAACTAGCTGCGACGAGACGGCGGCTTCCGTCGTCGCGCGCCATGAGGACGGCCGAGGCGAAATCCTCTCCGACATCGTGCTGTCGCAGCTCGACGAACACAGCGCCTATGGCGGCGTCGTGCCGGAGATTGCCGCGCGCGCGCATGTCGAGGCGCTGGACGGGCTGATCGAGGAAGCGCTCACCCGCGCCAATGTGTCGCTCGACGAGATCGATGCGGTCGCCGCAACCTCCGGCCCGGGCCTGATCGGCGGGCTGATCGTCGGACTGATGACCGCCAAGGCGATCGCGCGGGCCGCCGGCAAGCCGCTGATGGCGATCAATCACCTCGAAGGTCATGCGCTGACGGCGCGGCTGACCGACGGGCTTTCCTTTCCCTACCTGATGCTGCTGGTGTCCGGCGGCCATACCCAGCTGGTTCTGGTGCGCGGCGTCGGGGAATACGAGCGCTGGGGCACGACGATCGACGATGCGCTGGGCGAGGCCTTCGACAAGACGGCAAAACTGCTCGGCCTGCCCTATCCCGGCGGGCCGGCTGTCGAGAAGGCGGCCCTGAAGGGCAATCCGGACCGGTTCTCGCTGCCGCGGCCGCTGGTCGGCGAAGCGCGGCTCGACTTTTCTTTCTCCGGCCTCAAGACGGCGGTGCGCCAGGCGGCGACCGAGATCGCGCCGCTCAGCGAGCAGGATGTCGCAGATATCTGCGCCTCGTTCCAGAAGGCGATTTCCCGGACGCTGCGCGACCGCATCGGCCGCGGGCTGGCGCGCTTCAAACAGGAATTCGCGCATCTCGATGTCGACCGGGCGCTGGTCGTCGCCGGCGGGGTTGCCGCCAACCAGGAAATCCGCCGGACGCTGCAGGCGCTCTGCATCGAAAATGGTTTCCGCTTCATCGCGCCACCACTGCGCCTCTGCACCGACAATGCGGCGATGATCGCCTGGGCGGGGCTCGAAAGGATGGCGGAGGATCTGCCGACCGACGGTCTCGACGTGGCGCCGCGCTCGCGCTGGCCACTCGACAAGGACGCCAAGACCCTGCTCGGGTCCGGCAAGCGAGGAGCCAAGGCATGAGCGGCGCGGAGAAAATCGTCGTCATCGGCGCCGGTGCCTTCGGGACCGCGCTTGCCACCGTGATTTCGCTGGAAGGCCGGCACCCGGTGACCCTGATCGGTCGCGATCCTTCGCTGATGAGCGATCTGCGCGACGACAGGGTGCATGATGCGGCCCTTCCCGGCGTGCCCCTGCCGGATGCGCTGGAATTTTCCGCCGAGCCGGATGCGATCGGCGAGGCGAGCCTCGTGCTCTTCGCCATGCCCTCGCAGGCGCAGGCGGATGCGGCACGGCACTACGGTCCTTATCTGGCCGACGGCGCGGTTGTCGTCACCTGCGCCAAGGGCATCGACAAGTCTTCCGGCCGGTTGCTGACCGAACTGCTGGAGGCGGAATTGCCGCATCATCCGGTCGCGGTGCTTTCGGGGCCGGGTTTTGCGGCCGATATCGCCCGCGGCCTACCGACGGCGATGGCGATTGCGGCGGGGGATGAGGCATTGGCGGAACGGCTCGCCAACGCGCTCTCCAGCCGTACCTTCCGCCTCTATGCTTCCACCGACCGGATCGGGGTGCAGCTCGGAGGCGCGCTAAAGAACGTGCTGGCGATTGCCTGCGGCATCATCGAAGGCGCCGGGCTCGGCGAATCGGCGCGCGCCGCACTGATCTCGCGCGGTCTTGCGGAAATGTCGCGGCTGGTCGAGGCGATGGGCGGCAATGCGGATACGGTGCGGGGCTTATCGGGCCTCGGCGACCTGGTGCTGACCGGCACCAGCCATCAATCGCGCAACCTGCGTTTCGGCATCGCGCTCGGGCAAAGTGGCGGTAGCTGGGGCGAGGGCACTCAGGCCGGCGGACCGCTGGTCGAAGGGGCGTTCGCGGCATCCGTCGCGGCGCGTCTGGGCAAGAAATTTTCGGTCGAACTGCCGGTCACCAACGCGGTGGCCGATATCATCGACGGCAAGCTCGATATCATGACGGCCATGGAACAGCTGATGACCCGGCCGATCACCACCGAATAAGACCGTTTTCCCAATAGGATCATGCAAGGAGAGACTGATGCTGTTTGCGTTTCTGTGCACCGACAAGCCCGGCCATCTGAACGTCCGGATGGAAACCCGCCCCACCCATCTGGAGCATCTGAACAAGCTCAATGCCGAGGGTGTGCTGAAGTTTGCAGGCCCGTTCCTCGATGACGACGGCAAGCCGAACGGCAGCCTCGTGGTCGTCGAAGCCGCCGGCATGGCCGCCGCCCGCCTGATCGCCGAGGCCGATCCCTATTACCTGGCCGGCCTCTTCGAAAAGGTCGAAGTGAAGGCCTGGAACTGGGTCTTCAACAAGCCGGAGTGAGTCGACAGATGGCATATTGGCTTTACAAATCCGAACCGTCGTCCTGGTCCTGGGAACAGCAGAAGGCGGCGGGCGAAAAGGGCACCGAATGGACCGGCGTGCGCAACTACCTGGCGCGCAACAACATGCGGGCCATGAAGATCGGCGACAAGGGCTTCTTCTACCACTCGAATGACGGGCTGGAGATCGTCGGCATCGTCGAGGTCTGTGCGCTGTCGCATCCCGATTCGAGCGCCAAGGGCGATCCGAAGTGGGATTGCGTCGATATCCGCGCCGTGACCGACGTGCCGACGCCGGTGACGCTGAAGGACATCAAGGCGAACCCGAAGTTCGAGAAGATGTCGCTGGTGACGTCGATGCGGCTGTCGGTGCAGCCGGTGACCGACGAGGAATATTTCGAAATCTGCAAGCTCGGCGGTCTCGACAATCCGCCGCGTTAACCTAAAGTGGTGGTTGTGCGGAGTGTTTGCTGCACGCCAAGCGATTTTAGGGGGCTTCAATGGGGTCGTTCAGCATTTGGCATTGGTTGATAGTCATTATTTGGTTGGTAGTGTTTGGTTGGCCAATCGCGAAAATTCTGAGGCGAATGGGCTTTTCAGGCTGGTGGACCGTCATCGCATTTGTTCCGCTGGTCAATATCATTGGCTTGTGGGTCGTTTCTGTCGCCCGTTGGCCCGTCATAGACAGGCAATAAGCGGAAAAATTGAAGACTGATCCCCGGACATTCATCCTTCAAAACACGGATATCGCCGCGCCGCCGCATGTGCCGGAAATCCGGCTGCATCTGGCGAGCGAGGCGCATGACCTCTGGCTGAAGACGGAAGAGGACCTGGAGGAAATC
>NZ_PVBI01000023.1:0-42929 GCF_002968675.1 Neorhizobium sp. T25_13 | reverse complement strand
AGATGTAGCTCCGTCTCGTGGGCTCGGAGATGTGTATAAGAGAAAGCCTCATGCACGGCGCGGGCAAATACGGCCTCGCATCGCTGTCGAACCTCGACCAGCTGCCGCCGAAGGGCGCCGTGCTGATCGCCGCACCGCTGAAGCTCGTCAAGGGCACCGGCTCGCCGGTCCGCGCGCTGGCTCTGATCGCCTGATCAGATCGAAGGGCCGGACCCGGAAGGTTCCGGCCCTCTCCATATCCAGCAACAAGACGGGCGGCATGGCGGATTTCGACTACATCATCGTCGGCAGCGGCATCAATGCGCTGGTCGCCGCTGCCATGCTCGGCAAGAAGGGCAGGAAGGTCCTCGTCCTGGAGCGCAGCGACCGCATAGGCGGCTGCCTGCGCACGGAAGAGATCACCGAGCCGGGTTTCATCCACGACGTGATGGCCACCACCATGGTGCTGTTCCTCACGTCTCCCGCTTATGCCGCGCTCGGCAAGGACCTCGGAGCCCGAGGCCTGGAATTCGCCCATGCCGACCTGCCGACCGGGGTGCTGCGGCCGAACGGTTCTTCCGTCGTCTTCTCAAAAGATCGCCAGCGCAATATCGCCACCTTCGAGGCACTCGCGGCCGGCGACGGCAAGACGTTCGACAAGGAAATGAATGCGCTCGGCGCCGATGCCGCCTTCCTGTTTTCGCTGCTCGGCGGCGCGCTGTGGTCCGGCACCACATTGAAGACGGTCGCCCGGCAGGGGTGGGGCAAGGGTCTGCGCCAACTCGCCGCCTGGTTCGGCGATGCTCTCACGCCGGCGCGCGGCTACCTGGAAACCACCTACAAATCCGAGGCCGCGCACGCCCTCTGGGCACCCTGGGTCCTGCATTGCGGCCTGGCGCCGGAAAGCGCCTATTCGGCCGAAATGCTGAAAGTCATCGGTTTCGCGATCGAACTCGCCGGCTGCCCGATCGTCAAAGGCGGTGCTGCCAACCTCGTCGCGGCCTTCGAACGGCTGATCACGGATCAGGGCGGCGCGATCCGTACCGGTGCGGACGTCGAACGCATTGTTGCCGGCCCAGGCAACAGGGCTGCCGGGGTGAGGCTTGCAAGCGGCGAGACGATCGACGCCGCAGCCGGCGTGGTCTGCTCCACGACACCGAACCAGATCTATGACCGGCTGCTCAAGGACTGGCCACAGCCTGCACCGGCTGAAATCCGGAAAAGCGTCGCCCGCTATCGTTACGGCAAGGGCGACATGCAGATCCACTACGCCCTCTCCGCGCCGCCGCGCTGGAAGGGTGATCCGGACCTCGGCAAGGTGGCGCTGCTGCACCTGACATCCGGTCTCGACGGCGTCTCGCGCGCCACCAACGAATGCGAACGCGGGCTGCTGCCGGCCGAGCCGACCGTCTGCGTCGGCCAGCCCGCCAGCTTTGATCCTTCGCGCGCGCCGGACGGCAAGTCGATACTCTGGCTGCAGCTTCCCGAAGCGCCGCGCTTCATCAAGGGCGATGCGGCCGGTGAGATCGCCGCACCTGCCGACGGCCGCTGGACCGATGGGCTGCGCGAACTCTATGCCGACCGCGTCGAGGCTCTGCTTTCCCGCCACATCGAGAATTTTGCCGAAATCAAGCTCGCCCGACGCGCCTACTCGCCGGCCGATCTGGAGGCGATGAACATGAACCTCGTTGGTGGCGATCCCTATGGCGGCTTCTGCGGGCTTGACCAGTTTTTCCTCTGGCGGCCCTTCAAGTCGTCTGTTAACCACCGCACCCACGTGCCGGGCCTTTATCATATCGGCGCTTCGACCCATCCGGGACCGGGGCTTGCCGGCGGCTCCGGCTTTCTGCTCGCATCGTCGTTGCGTTGAAACGACGTGGTCTAGGAGACATGGATTTCATGGCAGAACGGTTTTCAGGCGTGGTGCTGCGCTGGCATCAGGAGGGCGATCAGGAAAATCGGCCGACCATGGGCGAGATCGGCCTCAACCATTTCGCACCCTACCTGATGAACCGCATCATCTCCCGCTGGAATTCCAACATGGCGGAGGAACTGCGCGAATACGACCTGTCGACCGCCAAGATGCGCACGCTCGCCGTCCTCAGCGTCTCCGCTTCGCTCACCATCAACGAGCTTTCCGTGTTCGCCGTCATCGAACAGTCGACCATGAGCCGCACGCTCGATTCCCTCGAAGACCAGGGTTATATCCGCCGCACGCCGCGTGCCGAGGACATGCGCATCCGCGATGTGACGATCACCGAGGAAGGCCGCGCCGCGTTCGGGCGCTTCTGGCCGACCATGTACGGTTCATTGCTGCAGATGTTCGACGGCATCGACGAGGAGGAATACCGCGCCTTCACGGGCACGCTTCACAAGATCCTCCTCAACATCCGCAAGCACGAGATCTGATCTGCCTATTTCGTCAGCCGTGTCTGAAGGCTGTCGCGGATGCGCTTACCCAGCGCCTGGTAGTTCTCGTCGAAATGATGTCCACCCTCGATCGGCACGACTTCGACGCCCTTGTCCTTCAAGGTCGGGCAGGGATCGTCGTCCTCATCGGTGCCGTAGACGCATTGGATGAGCTTCGGATCGATCTTGACGATATCGGTCATCGGATCGCCGCCCTTGCCGTCGCCTGAAACGCCAAGCCAGCCGGTCACGGAAATCTCGTAGTCCACTTCGTGCGACAGGCCGAGCAGCGTGATCTGCTTGACGCGAGCCCGGTCCTCGGCCGGCAGGAGGTTGTAGGTGGCGGGCAGCACATCGGCGCCGAACGAATAACCGACCAGCAGCACGTTCTGAACGCCCCATTGCCGGCGATAATATTCGATGATCTTGGCCAGATCGTCCGCCGTCGCTTGGGGGGTGCGTTCGGACCAGAAATACCGCAGCGAATCCAGACCTATCGTCGGAACCCCCTGGGATTGCAGATAGCCCCCCACTTCGCTGTCGAGGTCTCGCCACCCGCCATCGCCGGAAAAGATCACCGCCATCGTGTTCATGGCCGGCTTGGCGTCAAGCACGTTCAGCGGCAGGTCGAGCGGCTGGTTGGTCCGGCCCGCGGCAGCGATCCGAGCGGCAAGCGCCTGGGAGAGCGCCACATCAGAAGTCTCGCTGGAATTGCTGAGTTCGACCTCGGGGTGATCCTGTTTCAGGCGAAGGCCATGTGCCTTGCCGGCGGTGTCGGCTGTCGCGGTGGAAATGATCGTCACGACGGACGGTAGGGCGCCGTCGTCGAAACCATAGACCGTCCGATCGCCGACCTTCTGTTTGGAAGCCGGCGTGCAGAGTTGCTTGGCAAGCGGGATGCCGGCCAGCGGATCGACGGCAATCGCCTCCTCGATCGTCGCATTCGGGCTCTGGGAGATCATCGCCAGCGCCAGCGCGCCACCTTCTCCGATGCCGGCGACGATCGGGTGGCGGTATTGGCTATTGCCGATCCGTCGCTGCACCTGCTGGGAGACGTCCTCGATATCGGAAACCATATAGATGCAGTCGCCGTCGTCGGCGGCCAGCGACTTGATGTAGGAGGGAAAATCGATGCCGACCACGGCGGCACCGGCGGCGAGCAGCTTCTGCGCCTCGGTGTCCTCCCGAGCCCCCCAGCCCTGCCCGCCTGAAATCAGGAAGACGATGCCTTCGAGCTCGCTGCCATTGTTCGGCACGAGGATGCGCGGCTGCGGGATAAGGCCCGTATGGTAATCCTGCTGATCCTGGGCAGCCGCCATCGGCACACCGGACAGCAGCGCCGCAAACACGACAGCAAGAAAACGCAGATACATCATTTACCAACCACTCCCCTCAAGCCGCCGCCGATCAGGAGCGTCGCGTCCATCATCACGATGGCGGGGCTGACGCCCCCTGCCACAGCGAGATAACGGGGCTCCCAGGCGGGATGAAACTTCGACTTGAAAGCCTTCAACCCTTTGAAATTGTAGAACCGTTCACCGTGCTCGAAAACAACGCTGCCGATCCTGTCCCAGGCGAGTGCCGCCTCGCGTGTGGACATGCCGGAAAGCGGCGCCATGCCGAGATTGAAATGTCCATAACCTGCATCGCGGAGATATTCCATAATCTTCACGAACAGGAAATCCATGGAGCCCTTCGGCGCGGCCGGCATGAAGCGCATCAGATCGACGGTGCCTTCGTATTTCGTGTCGGTGAGCGACAGCGTCGCGAAGGCGACGATACGATCCTCCTTCTTGAGCACCGCGACCGGTTGGGCGCTGACATAGTCATCCCGGAAAGCCCCGAGCGAGAAGGTTTTCTCGCGCGTGTTGTGATCTTCGAGCCAGGCATCCGAAACGCGCCGGAGGTCTTCGATATGCGCCATCACATCCGGCTGCTCGATGACCGAAAACTCCAGCCCCTCGCGCGCACCCTTGTTGACGGCCTGACGAAGCCCCGCCAGACGGCCGCCCTTGAGGTCGAAGCTGGACAGGTCGACGCTCGCCAATTCACCGAGCTTGAAGGCCCTCATGCCTGCATCGGCGCAGTGCGAAAGGAGACTGGGCGAAATCTGATAGAGCACGGCGCGGCCGCCTCGAGCCCGGGCTTCCTCGACGAAACGCCAGACGAGATCGGCTGTCTCCTCCTGCGGCCCGATCGGATCGAAAAGCGCGATCCAAGAGCGGCCCTGGATGCCGTACATGATGAAGGCATTGCCGCTCTCGGAGAACATCAGCCGCTTGTCGCCCATCCGGACGAGGTTGGCATCGGCATTGTCCTGCGCCATGACGAGCTGGATTGCCCGCTCGAGATCGGCCGCCGTGGACAGGGCCGAACGTCGGGCCGCCGGCCGCAACAGGCTGAACACCGAGATCGTCGCTGCAAAAATCGCAAGGCCAAGGACCGCGCGCAATCCGCGCGGCGCTTCCTCGGAAAACTCGAACTGCCACCAGAGTTCGCGGCTATAATCCACTTCGCGATAGACAAAGAGCAGCACCGTGATCGCCGCGGCCACGACGATGAACATGGCGGCGATCCAGCTCGGCGTCAGCACCTGACCGAACAGCGACGCCCGGCGTTTGAACTGCTTTGCACTGAGGAACAGGCTGACGAGCAGGATGATCAGGAACATCGCCTCGAAAAGCGCGATCGCCCGCATGAAGGCGAAAACCAGCGCCAGAGAGGTGCAGACCATCGCGGTCCACCACGCCCCGTCCAGCCGCTGGCCGATGCCGCGCGCCGCGACGAACAGCAGGAGGCCGAGGATGCTGGAAAGGAAATGCGCGCCTTCGAACACCGGCAGCGGCAGGTAGTTGCCAAGAAAATTGATGTCGGAATCCGGCGTCGGCGTCACGCTCGAGAAGATCAGCATTGCGCCGGCGATCATCGAGAAGGTCGCCAGAAGCGGCGGCGCCAGTCGGAATTCAAGCTTTCGAAGCGTCGATGCGATGGGGTGATGGGCAAGTTGGCGAATTTCGACGCCGATCACCACCAGCGTTGCGATGAGCAGCGGCAGGACATGATAGATGACGCGATACAGGACGAGGCTGCCGAGCACTTCATCGAGGCTGACCGTATTGCCGAGCGCCGCGACGATCACCGTCTCGAAGACGCCGAGACCGGCCGGCACATGGCTGAGGACACCGAGGCCGACGGCGGTCGCATAGATCGCCAGGAAGGACGGCCAGCCGATTTCCGTCTGCGGCAGAAGCACGTAGAGGACGGAGGCGGAGGCGGCGACATCAAGCGCCGTGATCAGGAATTGCTGCGAAGACGTGCGACTGTCCGGCAGGCGGATGCTCAGGCGTCCGAGGGATACCGTCCGTCCGCCTCGCCCGAGGATCAGAAGAGCGATGAGCACGAGGATGATCGCAATCGCGCCGGCGCGAACCCAGGTGCCGTCGATATCGAGGATTGCTCCGATCCTCGGTGCCGTGACCAGCGATGCGAGCGCAGTGACTGCTAGAAGCCCGATGCCAAATGCGAGCGTCACAAATGCGATGACGCGGCCGATGTCGTCGGGTGAAAGCCCAAGGCGCGAATAGGCGCGGAACCGGATCGCTCCGCCGCTGAGGGCTCCGAAACCGGCCGTATTGCCGACCGCATAGGCGCTGAAGGCGGTTACCGCCACAGGCACGAAAGGCAGCGTCCGGCCAATATAGGTGATCGCGTTGATGTCGTATCCGACCAGCGCCGCGAAACTCAATGCCGTGAAGAAAACCGCAAGGCCGATCGAAGACCAGCGCGTATTGCCGAGCGCCTCGATGACGTCGTCATAGTTGACCTCGTTGGTGAGGTTGTAGATGGCAAACGTCGTGAACGCGAAAACCGCCAGCGCCGCCAGGGCGATGAGGTAAGGACGGTACGTCTCAAGGATGTCTCGAAAGCGACTTGGCTGACGAACCGTGGATTCCATGTGGGCTGCCGGTGCTGGAAAAATTACGCATCTAGAGTTTGGTCAGATGTGCAGCAAAAGCAACGGGATCGCGGCTATAATGTGTCTTTATGCTTAAAACCTAAAGCGTAGAGACCGTCTTTAACGCACCGTCGAGAGCAATGCCGCTTTCGTCCAGAAGGGCCGCCTGACGCAGGCGTTTCATCCAGGCCGCGCCGTCTTCCCGATCTCTAAGCGTCGTCAGCGCCGACATCACCCGGTCGAACTTCGAGAGCCCGCGTGCATGGGTATCGGAGTAACCCTTCACCAGCCGGCGATTGTTGATCACTTCCACCGCGAGATCATAGTTCCGCGGGAGCAGGGAGGTTGCCGCGGCGAGCCAGGCCTCGCGATGCTCGGTTTCGCGTGAGTGACGCAGCGTGCCGCGACGGGTACGGCGCAAGGCTGCCAGCGTGTAGAGCGTCAGGAACCAGAACAGCGTGCCCGTCTGCACCCGGCGGCCCTTGTTGATGCGGCGGTCGAGCCAGGCGAAGACCTTTGGGCGGTTTTCGACCCAGAGACCGAGCCGCTTCGGCATGGTCCCGACGACCTCTTCCATGCGCGGATGCATGTATTCGGTCATGTAGAGGATCTGGTCCTGCTTGACGCCGACCTCCTTGGCGACCCGATTGAAGCGGGTGCCGCGGGTCTTGAGGTCCGCGACGCGGATGACATCGTCATAAGCCATGGCGACAGCGACATATTTCGCCGACTGGACGGTGAAAGCATAATCGCGATCCTCGCCGCCATTGGCACGGTCGAGGGCATGAAGTTTGCCGACCCGATCGAGATATTCGCCGGCATAGGCCGGATCCTGGAAATCCGTGAGCTTCTTGACGCCTGCAAACAGCAGCGGCCAGGCGACCTCCGGAAATTCGGCGCGCAGGCGGTGCACCAGCCGGTCGAGGTCCGGATGGCCGGCGGTTTCAGGCATCACGTCGAAACGTTTCGGCGCCATCGCGACCACTTCGTCGCGCGGCCTGGTTTTCGCCCGCTCATAGGCGGCATTGAAAGCCCTGAGGCTGGGCTCGATGCCCTTGCCGCCGCCGCGAATTATCGCCTCGAAGGCCTCCTTCGGAAAAGGCAGCACGTCGGCCGCCGCAAGCGCGCCGAACATCGAGGCGGAAATCACGCTGCCGTTTTTCGTCGCCAGCGTGTCCATGTCGAAGGCGATGGTGCGCCTGGCGGCGAAATCGGTCGCGCCAACCACCACCGTCGGATCGCCGATGCCGTCGCCCGGCTTCTCCTTCTCGCCGACCGCGAAGGAACGGTGCGTCGAGGCGATCAGCGTGGTCTTGTCCGGCGTCACCAGGCCGCGCAGCACGGAGCGGCCTGCCTCCATCAATTCGGCGGCCAGCACGACATCCACATCGCCCGGCGTCGGCATCAGCGAGAAGATCGGCGACACGCCGTCGCGGGCGGGCAGCATCTCGATGTAATAGATCGTCGCGCCGGTGCGCTGGGCAACGCCCGGCACCGAGGTGGACTGCGCCATCCAGCCTTGTTCTTCGGCAAGGCCGACGATCCAGTCGGCCAGCACGCCGCCGCCCTGGCCGCCCATGGCCATGATCGCCAGCGTCAGCGGCTTGTCGGAAGCATGGAGCGTCTTGAGGTTCACCGTCTCGTTCATCGATCAAGCCTCCGCGAAAACGACACGGCCGGCGGCGCGGCGGGCCTGCAGCCAGCCGATCACCGAGGCGCGGAATTTCGAGAGGAACTTGTCCCAACCGGTGGGGTTCATGATCACATCGGCGCGATAGAACGAAGGACAGAGAACGGCAGCCTCGGAAACCTCGCCGCAATTGCCGCAGCCGACGCAGCTATTGTCGATCGCAGCCACCGGATCGTCCTTCAGCGGATCGTCTGTGTGCTTCACCGACAGCGACGGGCAGCCGGAAAGCCGGATGCAGGCGTGATCGCCGGTGCAGACGTCCTCGTCCACCCCGAAACGCTCCTTCACCATCCGCTTGCCGTCCTTGACCGCCTGGTTGAACTGCGGTTTCACGCGGCGCTGCTTGTTCAGCATGCATTCGGAGGAGGCGACGATGATCTTCGGGCCTTTCTCCTTGCTCGTCAGCGCCTCCTTCAGCGTGTCGCGCATCTTGGCGACGTCATAGGTGCGGTCGATCTGGCGCACCCAGGTGGCGCCGATGCCCTTTACCGCGTTGACGATCGAATTGTTGGTCTTGCGGTTCGGGTTGACGGCCCGTGACGACAGGATGTCCTGCCCGCCGGTAGCCGCAGAATAGAAATTGTCGACGACGAGGATGACGCCGTCCTGCTTGTTGAACACCGCATTGCCGACCGAGGTCGCCAGACCGTTATGCCAGAAACCGCCATCGCCCATGACCGCGATCGAGCGCTTGTCCGCCTCGACATTGAAGGCGGAAGCGGAAGCCGGGCCGAGACCGTAACCCATCGTCGTGCCGCCGATATTGAACGGCGGCAGGATCGAGAACAGATGGCAGCCGATATCGGCCGAGACATGGTGTTCGCCGAGCTCCTTGTCAACCAGCTTCATGGCCGCAAAGATCGGCCGCTCCGGACAGCCGGTGCAGAAGCCGGCGGGACGCTGCGGCACGACTTCGGCCAGCGCCTTCACCTTCGGATCGTTGAGGACATCGCTCGGATCCGGCACCGGCGGCTGGTTGCCGAGCAGCAGCCGATCGTACATCTCGATGAAGGTCTTCAACCCCCTCATCATCACGGGCGCGGTATATTCGCCGCCAAGCGGCAGGATGTCCTTGCCGTGCAGGCGGGTCTGGATGTCGCGGCGCCGCATCAGCGTGTGGAGCGACTGCTCGACATATTCCGGCGCGCCCTCTTCCACCATGATCACGGCCTTCTTGCCGAGACAGAATTCGACCACTTCGTCGTCGATCGTCGGGTAGGCGACGTTCATCACATAGATCGGCACCGACGAATTGCCGTAGACATCGGCAAGGCCCAGCTGCTGCAGGCCGCGCATGACGCCATTGTAGAGACCGCCGAGCGTGATGATGCCGATCTCGCCTTCCTCGGGGCCGAAATGCTCGTTGAGCTTCTTTTCCTTGATGAAGTTGACGGCCGCCGGCCAGCGGCGCTCCAGCTTGTCTTTCTCCTGCGCAAAGTTCGCAGGCGGCAGGACGATGCGGTTAACGTCGCGGACCGGGTTTTCCAGCGCCTGCCGAAGCGTGAATTTTGGCCGCTGGTTATCCTTGGCAACGAACTGGCCATGCACATGGCAGGCGCGGATGCGCACTTCCAGCATGACAGGGGTGTTGGAGGCTTCCGAAAGCTGGAAGCCATCTTCCACGGCCTGGACCATCGACGGCAGGTTCGGCCGCGGATCGAGAAGCCACATCTGCGACTTCATCGCGAACGCATGGCTGCGTTCCTGCATGATCGACGAACCTTCGCCAAAGTCTTCGCCGAGAATGATCAGCGCACCACCGTTGACCCCGCCGGAAGACAGGTTGGAAAGCGCGTCGGAGGCGACATTGGTGCCAGCCGTGGATTTCCAGGTCACGGCGCCGCGTACCGGATACATCACCGAGGCAGAGAGCATCGCCGCCGCTGCGGCTTCAGAGGCCGAGGTCTCGAAATGAACGCCAAGATCCTCCATGATGTCCTTGGCGTCAGCCAATACGTCCATCAGATGCGAGATCGGTGAGCCCTGGTAACCGCCGACATAGGAAACGCCGGATTGCAGCAGCGCCTTGGTGATGGCGAGAATGCCTTCCCCACGAAAAATCTCGCCTTCTCCAAGCTTGAGATCCTCGACTTCGCGCGCAAAAGATCGCTCGGCCATGGCACTTCCCCTTCGCCTTGTCGGCTTCAATCCATAATCATTTGCAAAAGCATATTTTCGGCAGCCGGCATTTGTCAATTCACAAATGCCGACGGAACGGCAAGTTCCGCTTCAGCCAAGCATCGAACAGGACAAAGGGGCGAGCGACAGGCATCATTATATATGCTGATGCATATTATTTGGTCGATCCTGGACGAAAACTGCCGGAGCCGCCGCAAATCCGCTTGACGGGTCGATCAAACGCCATATAGTTTAAACTTAAAATAATGAGCGACTGAACGTCAGGAGGACTTGGATATGCGCATCGTCTGTATCGGTGGCGGCCCGGCCGGTCTCTATTTCGCGCTCCTGATGAAGAAGCTGCACCCCGAGCATTCCATTTCCGTCGTCGAACGCAACAAGCCTTACGACACGTTCGGATGGGGCGTGGTCTTCTCTGACGCCACCATGGTGTCGATGAAGGCGTGGGACCCGGAGAGTGCGGCCGAAATCGAGGATGCCTTCAATCATTGGGACGATATCGAACTGCTGTTCAAGGGCACGCGCCAGCGCACCTCCGGCCACGGCTTTGTCGGCATCGGCCGCAAGAAGCTCTTGAACATCCTGCAGCGCCGCTGCGAGGCGCTCGGCGTCGAGCTTGTTTTTGAAACCGATTCCAATGGCGATGTCGATTATCCGGATGCGGACCTGATCATTGCGTCGGACGGCTTCAACTCGAAGATCCGCAACCGTTATCCGGAGGTCTTCGAACCGGATCTCGTCGTGCGTCCGAACCGCTATATCTGGCTCGGCACCAACAAGCTGTTCGACGCCTTCACCTTCGACTTCCGCAAGACGGACCACGGCTGGTTCCAGGCGCATATCTACAAGTTCGACGAACAGACCTCGACCTTCATCGTCGAAACGACGGAAGAGGCTTACGAAAAGCACGGCCTCGGCCAGATGGACCAGCAGGGCTCGATCGATTTCTGCCAGGACCTGTTCTCGGAAGTCCTCGAAGGCTCCGAACTGATGACCAATGCCCGGCATCTGCGCGGCAGCGCCTGGCTCAACTTCAACCGCCTGATCTGCGGCAAGTGGAGCCATTTCAACGGCAATTCGCATGTCGTGCTGATGGGCGACGCCGCCCATACCGCCCATTTCGCCATCGGCTCCGGCACCAAGCTCGCGATCGACGATGCGATCGAGCTCAGCAACCAGTTCAACAAGCTCGGCCATTCCAAGGACAAGATCCCGGAAGTCCTCGAAACCTACGAGGAAATCCGCCGCGTCGACGTCGCCCGCATCCAGAATGCCGCCCGCAACGCCATGGAATGGTTCGAAGTGGTCGGCCAGCGTTATGCCGATACGCTGGAGCCTGAACAGTTCATGTATTCGATGCTGACCCGCTCGCAGCGCATCAGCCACGAAAACCTGCGCCTGCGCGATCCCAAATGGCTGGAAGGTTACGAGCGCTGGTTCGCCGGGAAAAACGGTATCGAGGTGACCGGCAACGGCCGCACGCTGCCGCCGATGTTCACGCCCTATTCGCTGCGCGAAACATATCTGCCGAACCGCATCGTCATGTCGCCGATGGCCATGTACTCCGCCAAGGACGGACTGCTGGACGATTTCCATCTGGTCCACCTCGGCTCCCGTGCGCTCGGCGGCGCCGGCCTCGTGTTTGGGGAAATGACCTGCGTCTCGCCCGACGCCCGCATCACGCCCGGCTGCCTCGGCCTCTGGAACGAAGAACAGGCGGCCGCCTGGAAACGCTTCGTCACCTTCGTGCATGACAATTCCGCCGCCAAGGTCGGCATCCAGCTGGGACACGCCGGCCGCAAGGGCTCGACCAAGATCGCCTGGGAAGGCATCGACCAGCCGGTCGAAGAAGGTGGCTGGCCGCTGATCTCGGCTTCGGCACTCCCCTACCTCAAGACCAGCCAGGTTCCGAAGGAAATGGACCGCGCCGACATGGATCGGGTGACGGCCGACCACGTCCGGGCGGCCCGATATGCGGCAGAAGCCGGCGCCGACTGGTTGGAGCTGCACTGCGCCCACGGTTATCTTCTGTCGAGCTTCCTTTCGCCGCTCACCAACATCCGCACAGACGAATACGGCGGCAGCCACGAAAACCGCGCGCGTTATCCGCTGGAAGTCTTCAAGGCGGTCCGCGAGGTCTGGCCGGCAAACAGGCCGATTTCCGTGCGTCTCTCCTGCCATGACTGGTTCGAAGGCGGAAACACGCCGGAAGACGCGGCGATCTACGCGCAGATGTTCAAGGATGCCGGCGCCGACCTGATCGACTGCTCGTCCGGGCAGGTGTGGAAGGAAGAAAAGCCGGTTTATGGCCGCCTCTTCCAGACACCCTTCTCCGACAAGATCCGCAACGAGATCGGCATCCCGACCATCGCCGTCGGCGCGATTTCGGAGGCCGATCATGCGAACTCGATCATTGCCGCCGGCCGCGCCGATCTCTGCGCCGTCGCCCGCCCGCATCTCGCGGATCCGGCCTGGGTTCTTCACGAGGCGGCCAAGATCGGCTTGACGGACATTCCCTGGCCGAAACAGTATTATTCCGGCAAGGCGCAATACGAAACCAACCTCGCGCGTGCTGCGGCCGCCGTTGCCCCTCCGGCTGTCGGCCCGGCGGCGAAATAAGGATCGCATCATGAGCGAAGCGCCCTCTGCCAGTCTTGCCAGTGCCAGCCTTGCCAACCGTCACGCCCTCGTCACCGGCGCGGGCTCGGGCATCGGCGCGGCGATCGCGACGGCGCTGGTGGAAGCCGGCGCGCGGGTGACCCTCGCCGGCCGGCGTGCCGAGCCTCTGGAGGCACTTGCCGCCGCGCTTGGCAGGGACAAGGTCTGCGTCGCGGACGGTTTCGACGTCACCGACGAGATGGCCATCGACAATGGCCTGAGGACGGCGCGAGCCGCGTTCGGTCCCGTCGATATCCTCGTCAACAATGCCGGCGAAGGCCCGAGCGCGCCCTTCGAAAAGACCTCGCTGGAGATGTGGAACCGGGTCATGTCGGTCGATCTCACCGGCGTATTCCTCGTGACCCAGGCCGTGCTGCCGGATCTCAAGGCTTTTGGCGCAGGCGCCCGCATCATCAACATCGCCTCGACTGCGGGGCTCACCGGTTATGCCTACGTCTCGGCCTACGTGGCCGCCAAACATGGCGTCGTCGGCCTCACCCGTTCTCTGGCGCTGGAGCTTGCGAGGAGCGGCATCACCGTCAACGCCGTCTGCCCCGGCTTCACGGACACGCCCCTGATCGCCCGTTCGATCGAGACGATCGTCGCAAAGACCGGACGGACGGAAGAACAGGCGCGACAGGAATTTACCAGGAGCAATCCGCAGGGGCGGCTGGTGAAGCCGGAGGAAGTTGCAGACACCGTTCTGTGGCTGGCATCGCCCGGAGCAGCGTCGATCAACGGACAGGCAATCGCGGTTGCCGGGGGAGAAGTCATGGCAGGCTAGCCGGCCTCGGCATGAACCAGAAAACGAAAACCGGGAGATCAATATGGAACTGGAAAAGGGCATAACCGAGAGCGGTAGCGGATATAACGGCACCAGCTGGAATATCCTCGGCCAGGTCTATTTCCCGAAGGCGGTCTGCGACGACACCTTCGCCTTTGAAACCAACAGCCTGCCGGGACAGTTCGTGCCTGTGCACGTCCACCCGACGCAGGACGAATTCATCCTCGTGCAGGAGGGTGAACTCGATCTGAAGCTCGACGGCCAATGGGTCAAGGCGAAGGCCGGAGATCTGGTGCGCATGCCGCGCGGCATACCTCACGGTTACTTCAACAAGTCCGACAAGCCGTGCCGGGCGCTCTTCTGGGTCTCCCCGGCCCGCAAGCTCCAACAGCTTTTCGAAGAGCTGCACGAAATGACCGACGTGGAGGAGATCGTGAAGGTTTCCGCCGCGCACGAGGTGGATTTCCTGCCGCCCTCCGCCAACGACTGACCCGGGAGAGGTCCTGCCACCCGGAAAGGGACGGTCGATGAAAAGGAGAGGAGACGAACATGAGTGACGTGATGAAGGACATGAAGCGCAGTTTTCGCGACTACCAGCCGAAACATTTCCTCTGGGAAGTGAGCGAAAACGGCCGCGTCGGGACGGTTCGCCTCAATCGTCCGGAGCGCAAGAACCCGCTGACCTTCGAAAGCTATGCGGAACTGCGCGATCTTTTTCGCGATCTCGTCTACGCCTCCGACATCCGCTCGATCGTCCTGACCGGCGCCGGCGGCAATTTCTCCTCCGGCGGCGACGTCTTCGAAATCATTGAGCCGCTGACCCATATGGCGATGCCGGACCTGCTCGCCTTCACCCGCATGACCGGCGATCTCGTCAAGGCGATGAAGAAATGCCCGCAGCCGATCGTGGCTGCGGTCGACGGCATCTGCATGGGCGCCGGCGCGATCCTCGCCATGGCTTCGGACATGCGGCTGGCGACGCCCGAAACCAAGACCGCCTTCCTCTTCACCCGCGTTGGCCTTGCTGGAGCCGACATGGGCGCCTGCGGAATCCTGCCGCGCATCATCGGCCAGGGCCGCGCCGCCGAACTGCTCTTCACCGGCCGTTCGATGAGCGCCGACGAAGGCCAGGCCTGGGGCTTCTTCAACGCCCTTCACCCGCAGGACGCGATCGAGGCAGAGGCCGTCAAGCTCGCCCATTCTCTGGCGGATGGTCCGTGGTTCGCACATACGATGACCAAGACCATGTTGAACCAGGAATGGGCGATGGGTATCGAAGAGATGATCGAATCCGAAGCCCAGGCGCAGGCGATCTGCATGGCAACCAAGGATTTCCGCCGCGCCTTCGAGGCTTTCGCCGAAAAGCGCAAGCCGGTCTTCGAGGGCGACTGATGGCCTATCCCACGAGCCTCAAAGGACCGGCACGCGATTTCCTCGACTGGCCGTTCTTCGACGGCAGCCACAAGTCGCTCGCCGAAAAACTGGATGCCTTCGCGGCCTCCGGTGCGCTGACCCATATCGACCATTCGGATACGGACGGCGCCTGCCGCGCGATCGTCAAAGCGCTCGGAAATGCCGGCCTTCTCGACGCGGCGACCGGCGCCGGCGGCAGCCAGCCGATCGACAGCCGCGCGGCATGCCTGACTCGTGAAACGCTTGCCTGGCATGACGGCCTTGCCGACTTCGCCTTCGCCATGCAGGGCCTCGGCACCGGCGCGATCGGCCTTTCCGGTTCTGAAGAGCTTCGCCGAACCGTCCTGCCGAAAGCGCAGTCCGGCGAATGGATTTCGGCCTTCGCGCTGTCGGAAAAGGAAGCCGGTTCGGATGTCGCCGCCATGGCCTGCGCTGCCCGAAAGGACGGTGACCACTATATCCTCGACGGCGAAAAGACCTGGATCTCCAACGGCGGCATCGCCGACGTCTACACCGTTTTCGTCCGCACCGGCGAGGCGCCCGGCACGCGCGGCATCTCCGCTTTCGTGGTGTTCGCCGACGATCCGGGCTTCTCGATCGCCGAGCGCATCGATGTGATCGCCCCGCATCCGCTGGCGACGATCCGCTTCGAGAACTGCCGCATCCCGGCTTCGCGCCTGCTGGGCGCGCCGGGTGAAGGCTTCAAGATCGCCATGCGGACACTGGACATTTTCCGAGCCTCCGTCGCCGCCGCCGCTCTCGGTTTCGCCAAGCGGGCGCTGGATGAGGCGCTCGCCTATGCCAAGGCGCGGCCGATGTTCGGCAGCCATCTTTCCGACCTGCAACTCACCCAGGCCGCTTTTGGCGACATGGCAGCTCAGATCGATGCAGGCGCGCTCCTCACCTACCGGGCCGCCTGGCGTCGCGACGTGCAGGGCCTGCCGACCACCAAGGAGGCCGCGATGGCAAAGATGGTCGCGACGGAGAATGCGCAAAGCGTCATCGACCGGGCGGTGCAGATCTTTGGCGGCCGCGGCGTGAAGAGCGGCGAGATCACCGAGAGCCTCTACCGGGAAATCCGGGCGCTGCGCATCTACGAAGGAGCGACCGAGGTCCAGAAGCTCATCATCGCCCGCGAACTGCTGAAGGCCTGAGGACGATCATGGCTTACACGACCTCTCGCCGATTGAACTTTGGAGACTGCGATCCTTCCGGCATCGCCTATTTCCCCTCCTATCTGAACATCATGGTCGGCGTTTGCGAGGAATTTTTCGGCGCGATCGGCTCGCCCTGGCCGGACATGATCGGCCGCCGCAAAATCGGCGTGCCGACCGTGACGCTGGACGTCGCGTTCAAGAGCCCCGGCTACCATGGCGATATGATGGATTTCACCATCAAGGTTATGCGGATCGGCAACAGTTCCGCCGATCTCGAATACGAGGTGCGGGCCGGCGACCGGCTCCTTTGGACCGCGAAACAGCGGTTGGTTGCGACCTCACACGAAACCCACAAGGCCCTACCCTGGCCCGACGATATGCGCTCAGCGCTGACACAGCATTTGGAGAAGAATAATGCACACCATCCTGCAGCCTGAAGGCTGGGCAAAACCGATCGGTTACGCCAACGGCGTCGCCGCCACCGGCCGGCAGGTCTTCGTCGGCGGGCAGATCGGCTGGAACGGCCAATGCCAGTTCGAAACCGACGATTTCGTCGGCCAGGTCAAGCAGACGCTGCAGAACGTCGTCGCCGTGCTGGCCGAGGCAGGCGCCGGGCCCGAGCATATCACCACCATGACCTGGTATTTCACCGATAAGGCCGAGTATCTCGGCAACCTCAAGGGCATCGGCCAGGTCTACCGGGAAATCATCGGCAAGCACTTTCCGGCCATGGCCGCCATGCAGGTCGTGGCGCTGGTGGAAGACCGCGCCAAGATCGAAATCCAGGCGACCGCCGTCATTCCGGCCTGAGGCAGATCATGAACGAGACGATCGAATTTTCCGCCACGGTATCAACCATGACCCGCAACGGAGTTCTGGTCGTCACGATCGACAATCCGCCGGTCAACGCCACCTCTGTTGATGTCCGCAGTGGGCTTGAGAAAGCGCTCGCCCACGCAGAAACGGCCCCAGATGTGACCGGTGTCGTCGTCACCGGCGCCGGAAAGACGTTCATCGGCGGCGCCGACATCAAGGAATTCGGCAAACCGGCCATGGAGCCGATCTTGCCTGATGTCATCGAGACGATCGAAGGCCTGTCGAAGCCGGTCGTTGCGGCGCTCAATGGCGCAGCGCTCGGCGGCGGTCTCGAAGTGGCACTCGCCTGCCACCATCGAGTGGCTTCGCCGGCTGCACAGGTCGGCCTGCCGGAAGTTAAACTCGGCATCGCGCCTGGCGCCGGCGGGACGCAACGCCTGCCGCGCCTGATCGGCATTCCGGCAGCACTCGACCTCATCACCTCCGGGCGATCGGTGAAGGCCGAGGAGGCACTGAAGCTCGGGATCGTCGACGAAGTAACCGCGGGCGATCTCGTCGAGGCCGCAATATCCGCGGCATTGGCGCTCGCCGGCAAACCTCTCCGCCGCACGGGCGAACTGAACATCGCCGCTGTCGATCCGGCCGAAATCGAAAAAGCTTCGGTCAAAATTATCGCCAAGGCGCGCGGCCAGAAGGCGCCGGTGGAAGCCGTTCGGCTGGTCACCGCGTCCAATCGCCCGCTCGTCGAAGGTCTGGCGGACGAACGTGCCACCTTCCTGGCACTGCGCGACAGCCGCGAGGCTGCAGCGCTGCGCCATGTCTTCTTTGCCGAGCGCGAATCCTCGAAGGTCGACGGACTGGAAGGCGTCAAATCTCGCTCGGTCGAGACGATCGGCATCTGCGGCCTTGGCCTGATGGGCAGTGGCATTGCCGTCGCCGCTCTTGGCGCCGGTTATTCGGTGATCGGCCTCGATCAAACGTCGGAAGCCGCTGAAAAGGGCCGCCAGCGCATCATCGGCCTGCTGGAACGCAATGTTGCCTCGGGCCGCCTCGACCAGGCCGGCTTCGAAGCCCAGAAGGCGCGCCTTTCCGTGACCGCGGAAGATGTCGATCTCGCTCCCTGCGATCTCGTCGTCGAAGCCGTGTTCGACGATCTCGCGGTCAAGACCGACCTCTTCCGGCGTCTCGACAAGGTCATCCGTTCCGATGCCGTGCTGGCGACCAATACCAGCTACCTGAACCCGGACGAGATCGCCGCCGCGACCAAGCATCCGGAACGGGTGCTCGGCCTGCATTTCTTTTCGCCCGCCCATGTAATGCGCCTCCTGGAAGTCGTTCGCTGCGCCAAGACGACTCCGGATGTGCTGGCGACCGGCCTTGCCGTTGCCAAGAAGCTGCGAAAACTGCCGGTCGTCACCGGCGTTACCGAAGGCTTCATCGGCAACCGCATCTTTTCCGCCTATCGCCGTGAAGCCGAATTTCTGCTGGAAGACGGCGCCCTGCCGCACGAGGTCGACGCTGCGCTGGAAGACTACGGTTTTCCCATGGGCCTGTTCGCCGTCTACGACATGGCCGGCCTCGAAATCGCCTGGGCCCGCCGCAGGCGGCAGGCGGCCACCCGCGATCCCTCGGCACGCTACGTCGAGATTGCCGACACGCTCTGCGAAACGGGTCGCCTGGGCCAGAAGGCAGGCCGCGGCTGGTACGCTTATCCGGAGGGCAAGCGCACCATCGACCCGGAGGTCACCGCAATCATAGAAGCCGCTCGGGGCCAAAAGGGCATCACCCCACGCGCATTCTCCAACGGAGAGATTGTCGAAAGGTTGCTTGCCGCGATGGCTCTGGAAGGCGAGGCGTTGCTGGCGGAAGGGATCGTCGCGCGAGCCAGCGATATCGACCTGGTGATGATCAATGGCTACGGCTTCCCGGCTCATAAGGGCGGCCCCATGTTTGCCAGGACTTGAGCGCCGCCAGGTGGCGTTTATGATCTAACGGGCTGAAATATATGCAGCATCTTGATCCGCCAAAGGCTGCGGAAACGCTTCCACGTGCCCGTGTTTTACCCATCCAAAAGAGTTACGCTCATTTGATCAAACATGCTTGCATGTTTCCTTAATTCGCCTATTGTTTGCCCAAGCCTCGCAAGTAGGCATCTCCAAACAACGACAGGGAACGCTGCATGCTCACACTTCCAGAGCTCACTCCGTCGAGATATTTTAATCATAAAATATCTACCGCATCGTTGTCCCGTATTCCGACTGTCTCGTGGCGCGCTTAGGAGATCATGATGCCTTTCCCGTTTTCTGCATTCAAACGTAAGATGCTGCTGGGTACCATCGCCGCAGCCGCGATCGCCGCTCCGCTTGGAAGCATGGCCCAGGCGGCGGACTTCAAGTTCGCTGGTCCGCTCGATGCCTATACGCTCGATCCCCATGCGGTTTCGAACACGCTGATCTTCGCTGTTCTTGCCAATGTCTACGAGCCGCTTGTGCGCCGTAACGCGGAGCAGAAGATCGAACCGGCGCTGGCAACCGAATGGAAGCAGACGGACGGCACGGCCTGGGAATTCAATCTCCGCAAGGACGTGAAATTTTCGAACGGCAACCCCTTTACCGCCGATGACGTCATCTTCTCGCTGACCCGCGGCCAGGCCGGCGGCATCAAGGCAAACCTGAATTCGATCGCCTCGATCGAGAAGGTCGACGACTACAAGATCCGCATCAAGACCCGCGCCATCAATCCGATCCTGCCGAACCAGATCACCAACTGGTACATCATGGACAAGGAATGGGCCGAAGCGAACAACACCGTGCAGCCGGGCGCCGCCAACAACGCCACCGAGACGTTTGCCAACCGCAATGCCATGGGCACCGGCCCCTACGTCATCAAGGAACGGGATCCGGGCGTGAAGACGGTCTTTGCGCCGAACCCGGGCTGGTGGGACAAGAAGACCGGCAATGTCGACAACGCGACGTTCTTCGTGATCCCCAACCCGTCGACCCGCGTATCCGCCCTCATCTCCGGCGAAGTCGACATGATCGACGGCGTACCGCCGCAGGATGCCGAGCGCATCGAGAACGACGCGAAGCTGCACATGCAGGCGGGTCCCGATCTTCGTACCATCTACATCCAGCCCGACGTCGCCCGCGACAGCCTGATCTTCGGCAGCGAAAAGACCAAGAACCCCTTCAAGGACCTGAAGGTCCGCCAGGCCATGGAACTGGCGATCGATACCGGCGCGATCCAGAAGCGTATCATGCGCAACTTCTCTGTCCCGGTCGGCCTGCCGATCGGCAAGGAAGTCAACGGTTTCGATGCAGCTCTCGGCGCGCCGGTAAAACCCGACGTCGACAAGGCCAAGGCGCTGATGAAGGAAGCCGGCTACGAAAACGGCTTCTCCGTCACGCTCGATTGCACCAGCGACCGCTTCATGAACGACGAAGCGACCTGCCTTGCTGTCGCCGCCTCGCTTGCCCGCATCAATATCAAGGTCGATCCGCGCGCCCAGCCGACCGCCAAGTGGGCGACCCAGGTCAACCCTCCGGAATACAATACCAGCATGGCGATGCTCGGTTATTCGCCGGCCACCTATGACGCGCACATCTTCCTGACCTCGATCGCCGCCACCCGCGATCCCAAGAGCGGCCTCGGCGCCTTCAACATCGGCGGCTACTCCAATCCGGAGGTCGACAAGCTGATCGACCTGATCGGCAAGGAGACGGACCAGGCCAAGCGCACCGGCTACATCACCCAGGCCTTCAAGCTCATGAAGGCAGATGCCGCCTTCATTCCGCTCCACCAGTTGAACATTCTCTGGGGCGTCAAGGACAACGTCACCGTCGTCCAGCCGGCCGACCTTGCCTACCCGCTGCGTTATTTCACGGTGAAGTAATGACCATTGCATCCGATATAACGAGGCAGCTTGCCAGCCTCGTGTCTTATCCCACGGTCAGCGCCGTTTCCAACCTCGACCTGCTCGAATACGTCGAAGCCCAGACCGCCCCCTTCGGCGGGCGTGTCCGGCGCTTTGCCAGCCCCGAGGGCGACAAGGCAAACGCGCTGATCACGATCGGTCCGGAAGCGCCCGGCGGCATCATCTTCAGCGGCCATACGGATGTGGTGCCGACCGAAGGCCAGGCCTGGACCGGCGATCCATGGACGCTCAGGGAGGCGAACGGCCGCCTGATCGGTCGCGGCGCCACCGACATGAAGGGCTTTCTCGCCTGCTGCCTGGCAGCCGTGCCAGGCATTGCCGCTAGGAACCTCAAGAAGCCCATCCACCTCGCCTTTTCCTATGACGAGGAGGTCGGCTGCACCGGCGTTGGCTCGATGGCCGAATGGGTGGGCCAGAGCGACCTGAAGCCGCGGCTTGCCGTCATCGGCGAAGCAACCAGCATGGACATGATCGCAGCCCACAAGGGCGGCCTGATCGGCTGGTGCCGCATCAAGGGCAAGCCCGGCCATTCCTCCCAGCCGGATCGCTATGTCAACGCCGTCATGGTCGCCGGCGACATGATCGCCGAAATCAACCGCATCCGAGAGGACATGCGCAACGGCCCGCAGTTCGAAGGGCTCGACCCGCCCTATTCGACCACCCAGGTCACCGTCATCAGGGGCGGCCTGCACGGCAATATCGTCTCGGAAAACTGCGAGTTCTTCTGGGAAATGCGCCTCATCCCAGGTCAGAATACCTATGAGGTTCTGGACCACATGAAGCGTTTTGCGGCCGAAAGGCTCGAGCCGGCCATGAAGGCGATCGATCCGTCCTGCGGCATCGTCTTCGACGTCCAGGCCAGTATCCCGGGCCTTAAACCCAATAACGATCCGACGCTCGATGCGGAACTGTTGGCGCTTCTCGGCCGCACCGAACCCCGCTATGTTTCTTATGGCACGGAAGCGGGCATCTTCCAGATCGCCGGCGTCCCCTCAGTCGTCATCGGTCCGGGCGATATCGCCGACGCCCATCAGCCGGATGAATCGGTTGCGATTTCCGAACTCGAGAAATGCGCCGTCTTCCTCGACCAGCTCGGGGATAGCTGCTGCTAAGGAATTTGTCGTGCTGAATTATGCCGCGTCACGGATCGTGCAGACGATCATCGTCCTGCTGGTGATCAGCTTCATCGCCTTCCTGCTGGTCGCCAATATCGGCGACCCGCTGGCGGCCCTCCTCTCCGCCGATGCGACCGTCAACGAGCGGCTGGAACTGATCGCCAAGCTCGGCCTCGACCAGCCCCTCTGGACGCGCTTCCTGCATTTCATCGGCAACATGCTGCAGGGCGATTTCGGCTTTTCCTATCGCACCCAGGACCCGGTCGCCAACCTGATCGCCGAACGCCTGCCGGCGACCGTCGAGCTCGCCTTCGTCAGCCTGCTGATCACCATCGTGGTGGGAGTGCCGGCCGGCATCTATTGCGGCGTCAACCCGAATTCGCTGTTCGGCCGCTTCATCATGCTGATCTCGACGGCCGGCATCACGCTTCCTAACTTCGTCGTGGGCATCCTCCTGATCGCGGTATTTTCCGTCCAACTCGGCCTGCTCCCGTCGTTCGGGCGCGGCACGGTGGTCGATCTCGGCTTCTGGAAGACCGGGCTTCTCACCGTCTCCGGCTGGCGGGCGATCCTCCTGCCGGCAGCGACGCTTTCCACCTTCCAGGTCGCTTTCATCATCCGCATGCTGCGCACCCAGCTGATGGAAGTCGGCCAGAGCGAGCACATCCGCTTTGCCCGTGCCCGCGGCCTGTCGGAAGCGCGCATCTGGTATGTCTACGCGATCAAGAACACGCTGCTGCCGGTCATCACCATGCTCGGCCTGCAGCTTGGCAACATCATCGCCTTTTCGGTGGTGACCGAAAACGTCTTCGCCTGGCCGGGCCTCGGCTCGCTGTTCCTGCAATCGATCCAGGGTGCCGACATTCCGGTCATCGCCATCTATCTCATCTTCGTCGGGCTGGTCTTCATGGTCATCAATCTGATCGTCGAACTGCTTTATCCGCTGATCGACGCCCGTGTGTTGAGGAGGCAATCATGACGCCAGTCGTCAACATCCCGGCAGCCGGCCCGGCTCGCCGCAGCAGGGGCGCCAAGCTTCTGCGCGCCATGCGCAGGGCGCCAGGCCCCACTTTCTGTGCCGTCACGATCTTGGCCCTGCTGGTCTATGCCTTCGTCGTGCCGCTGTTCTCGCTGAACCCGTTCGAATTCTCCGGCATGTCGGTGCTGGACAGTTTCATTCCGCCGGCGTGGATGGCGGACGGTTCTCCCGATTTCCCGCTCGGCACCGATGACCAGGGCCGCAACCTGATCACCGCCATGGCCTATGGCATGCGCACCTCGATCATCGTCGGCTTCCTGTCGGTCACCATCGGCCTGGTCCTCGGCGGCAGCCTCGGCCTGATCGCCGGTTTCGTCGGCGGCAAGGTGGATGCCTTCATCATGCGTGTCGCCGACGTGCAGCTTGCCTATCCGGCCCTGCTGCTCGCGATGATCATCGACGGTGCGGCCCGGGCAGCGCTCGGCACCGAGCGCAGCGTCGGCACCGCGATCGCCATCGTCGTGATGTCGATCGGCATCGCATTCTGGGTCCAGTATGCCCGCACCATCCGCTCCTCCGTGATGATCGAGCGCGACCAGGACTATGTCTCCGCCGCCCGCATCACCGGCCGCAGCAATGTCGCGATCATCGTCCTGCATATCCTGCCGAACGTCATGGCCCCGGTTCTGGTCATCGCCACCATCAATCTCGGCATCGCCATCATCACCGAGGCGACCTTGAGCTTCCTCGGCATCGGCATTCCGGTCACCTCGCCATCGCTCGGCACGTTGATCCGCAACGGCAACAATTTCCTCCAGTCGGGCGAATGGTGGATTTCGGTCTGGCCCTGCCTGATCCTCGTGCTCTTCGTCGTTTCGGTGAACATTCTCGGCGACCATCTGCGCGACGTCTACAATCCGCGCCTGCGGGGCCGCTCATGATCAACGTAGCCACTCCCCTCCTCGACGTCCGCGACCTCACCGTCACCATCAATCGCGATGGGCGACTGGTCACCGCGCTCGACAAGGTCTCCTTTTTCGTCAATCCCGGCGAAGTGCTCGGCATCGTCGGAGAATCCGGCGCCGGCAAGTCGATCACCGGCGCGGCGATCATCGACCTTCTCGTGCCGCCGCTGAAACGCACCGGCGGCACCATCACCCTTGCCGGGGAACGGCTCGACCAGCTTTCCCCAAAGGCGATGCGCGGCGTGCGCGGCGGCCGGATCGGTTTCGTTTTCCAGGACCCGATGACCAGCCTCAACCCGGTGATCACGATCGGCCAGCAGCTCTGCGACACCATCCAGGCGCATCTGAAGTTTGGCGGCAACCAGACGAGGAAAAGGGCACTGGACTGGCTCGACCGCGTCGGCCTGCCCGATCCGGACGTCCAATTCAAGCGTTTCCCTCACCAGCTTTCCGGTGGCATGCGGCAGCGCGTGGTGATCGCCCTGGCGCTCTGCGCCGACCCCGTGCTGGTCATCGCCGACGAGCCAACCACAGCCCTCGACGTCTCCGTGCAGGCGCATATCCTCGAACTGCTGCGCGACCTGCACCGCGAAAGCAATGTTAGCATGATGCTGATCACCCACGACCTTGGTGTCATCGCCAAGATGGCCGATCGTGTCGCGGTGCTTTATGCCGGTCGCGTCGCCGAGATCGGCCCGGTCGGCGAGCTCTTCAATGCGCCTAGACATCCCTATACGCGCGGCCTCATCCGCGCGACGCCGATGCCGTCCGCCACGGGCGAGATGCGGCTCGACCAGATCCCCGGTGCCATGCCGGGACTTGGTGCGGTTCCACCCGGCTGCGCCTTCAACCCGCGCTGCTTCAGGGCGGAGGGTGACTGTCGTGCGACAATACCGCCGCTCTATCGCCAGGAAAGCTCCGCCTTTTCCTGTTTCCATCCGCTGGAAAGGGTGCCCGCATGAGCGCTTCCGATTTCCTCGTCCTCAATCACGTCAGCAAGGTCTACCGCCGCAACCAGAGCCTTATCGAACGGCTGAAGAAGAGCGAGAGCGGCGGCACCAAGGCCGTCAGCGACGTCAGCCTCACCGTCCGCCATGGCGAGACCATGGGCCTGGTCGGCGAAAGCGGTTGCGGCAAGTCCACGCTCGCTCGCCTCGTCTCCGGCCTGATGGCGCCCACATCCGGCGAGATCAGCTTTCCGCCGAATGCATCCGGCAACAAGCCGCGCCTGCAGATGATCTTCCAGGATCCCTATTCCTCGCTCAACGGCCGCTGGACGATCGAGGACATCATCGCGGAGCCCATCCGGGTGCATAAGCTCCGCCAGGGCCGCGCCGCGATCCGCGCCCGCGTCGACGAACTGCTGGTCCAGGTTGGCCTTTCCGCAGCGGACGCGGAAAAATACCCGCAGGAATTTTCAGGCGGCCAACGGCAGCGTATCTGCATCGCCCGGGCGCTTGCCGGAGAACCGGACTTCCTGGTTCTCGACGAACCGACTTCGGCGCTCGACGTTTCGGTGCAGGCGCAGATTCTCAATCTGCTCCGCGACCTGCAGGAGAACCTCCATCTCACCAGCCTGTTCATTACTCACAATCTCTCGGTCGTACGCATCATGGCCGACCGGATCGGCGTCATGTATCTCGGCGAACTGGTCGAGGAGGCGACGTCGGAAGAGCTGTTCCGCAAGCCGCGCCATCCCTATACCCGCCTGCTGATCGATGCCGCGCCGGACATGGATACCAGCGACCGCTCGCTGCACCCGATTGCCGGCGAGCTGCCGAACCCGGCCTTCCCGCCCGCCGGCTGCCGTTTCCACACCCGCTGTCCGTTCGCGCAGGAGATCTGCCGCAACACCTCGCCGCCTCAGAAAGCGACCGAGAGCGGCGGCATGTTCCGCTGTCATTTCGACCTTGATCTGTCGAACGCGACGGTCTTTCCGCCAGCCGCACAGGTCAAGATGGCCTGAATTTCAAGGATGCCCCATGACGACCGTCTCCCGCCAAGCAACGATAGACAACGCCCTCGGCTATCTCGATGACGGTTCGTTCGAAGAAACCTTGCGCCGGCGCGTGGCGATCCCGTCCGCGAGCCGTGTCGCGGCCAACAAACCGGACCTCTGGCGCTACGTCACCGATGACATGCAGCCCTTTTTCGAGCGGCTGGGCTTCACGACGAAGATCTATGAAAACGATAGAGCTCCCGGCCCCTTCCTGCTGGCCGAACGCATCGAGGACCCGCGCTTCACCACCGTCCTGCAATACGGCCACGGCGATGTCGTCACAGGTCTCGACGGCCAATGGGAGACGGGTCTCTCGCCCTTCGAGATGACGGAGAGGAACGGCGCCTGGTATGGCCGCGGCACCGCGGACAACAAGGGCCAGCACGCGGTGAACCTTGCCGCCGTCGAGGCGCTGCTCGCGACGAAGGGTTCGCTCGGCTTCAACCTCAAATACCTGATCGAGATGGGCGAAGAGTCCGGGTCACTGGGACTGGAGGAAATGTGCGCGGCACATCGGGACGAGCTGAAGGCCGACGTCTTCATCGCCTCGGACGGCCCGCGCCTCGCGCTCGACCGCCCGACCATCTTCCTCGGCGCCCGCGGCGGCATGTCCTTCCATCTGGAGATCGATGCCCGCGAAAGTTTTCAGCATTCCGGCAACTGGGGCGGCATCCTCTCCAACCCGGGCATAGAACTCTGCCACGCGATCACCGCGCTGGTCGGCCGCACCGGCCAGATCAAGGTGCCCGAGATGACGCCGGGTTCGATCCCGGAAAACGTCCGTGCCGCACTGAAGCATTGCCACATCACGCCCGCCGCCGGCGATCCGCCGATCGAGCCCTGGTGGGGCGAGCCGGGCCTGACGCCGGAGGAGAAAGTGTTTGCCTGGAGTTCCTTCGAGGTGATGGAGATGGAATGCGGCAACCTCGCCCAGCCGCTCTACGCCATCCCACCGAAAGCTCGCGCCCGCATGCAGCTTCGTTTCCCTGTCGGCGTCGATCCGAATGCCGTTGTCCCGGCCGTCCGCAAAGCGCTGAAGGATGCAGGTTACGACCGCGTCGTGGTCAAGGATCCGACGGACGCGATTTTCCCCGCCAGCCGTCTCGATCCCGATCATCCATGGGTCAGGCACGTTGCCGCTTCGATTGAAAAAACCGTCGGCGCCCCGCCGGCGATCCTGCCCAATCTCGGCGGCTCGCTGCCGAACAACATTTTCTCGGATCTGCTCGGCCTCCCGACCATCTGGATCCCCCACTCCTATCCGGGCTGCCTGCAGCACGCGCCGAACGAACACCTGCCGATCTCGATCGTCCGCGAGGGGCTCGCGATGATGGCCGGGCTCTATTGGGATATCGGCGAGACTACGGCGTGACCTTCAGCTTCGGCGTCAAGGCCTGCGGGTAGCGCCGCTCGCCACCACCGGACCGGTCGGCAGACCGGTCGGCGAGCCGCCGAACGGTTCGAAGCTGACGGCAAGCGTCGCGCCCTCGGTCAGGTTGCGACGCAGATCCGCAGGTATCACGAGCTCTCCTGCCTGATCCGGCTCAAAGACGCCGAGAGACAGCGGGTCGCCGCTTCCGGGCACCAGCCAGAGCTCCAGCGACTTCTCTTCGCGTCCGCCGGCCGCGACCGGTACGATCCGCAAACGCCCGTTTCCAGCATCGTAGGAGGCAAGCAGGTTGATCTGGCTATCGGTCGAGGACAATTCCGCCACCAGCGGCGCATATCCCTGCGGACGTGGGATCACGCCCGATGCATAGACGACGGCAGCCACCGCAACCGCCGTCGTGGCGAATGAGAGCCGTCGCCAGAACAGCGCGGAATTCCACAGACTCCATGAGGACGGAGCAGCCCGGGCGGGGCCGAAGAGCCGCGTTTCGATCCGGCCGAAAATCGCAGGATTCGGCGCCACGTCCTCGTAGTCTTCGTTGAATGAGGCAAGGTCCGCCTGCCATCGTTCGACGATCCGGGCAAAAGCGCGGTCATTGGCGATCCGCTGCTCCACGGCGCGGCGGGCCTCGAGCGACAGGACGCCGAGCACATACTCGCCGGCCAGGATCTCGTCCTGTGGCCGCCTGCCCTGACTTTGTTCGCCCGACGTCATCGCTCCATGCACTCTCTCAATTTCAGAAGGCTCCGGCGCAGCCACGTGCGCACCGTATTCAACGGCACCTTCAAATCTTCCGCCAGTTCAAGATAACTTAAACCTTCCACATAGGCACGTCGAACCGCACGCGCATGCACCGAGTCGAGCTCCTCCATGCACCTGTCGATGCGCCGGCCTTCATCCGCATTGGCCACCTGCTGTTCGGGATCGAGCGTGCCGTCGTCGGCAAGGTCGTAAGCATCGTCAAGGTTCTCCGTGACAGGCTTCCTGGCCCGGAGGATGTCGATCGCGTGGTTGCGCGCGATCGCCGCCAACCAAGCAAGGGGCGAACCGGTATCCACGGCAAAAGTCCTGGAGCGCTGCCATACCCTGACATAGATTTCCTGGAGCGCTTCTTCCGCGTCGGCCCTGTCTTTCAAGATACGCAGGCAGATCGAAAATAGTTTCGGGCTCGTCGCATTATACAACAACGCGAACGCTTTGCGATCACCCATCGCCACGCGATTGACCAGAGCCGCGATCTCATTGCTTTGCATTCGGAAAAAACCTCGCCGTCCTCATCTATAGAGAACGCCGATCGCAAAAAACAAGGCGCCTTCGTCGCAAAGGGTCTTCCATCTCCTCGCAGCCGATATCCCGCGCTGCCTTTGCCTCGTCGGGATCAATGCTGCTCGCCGGGGTATCAGGCGGCGTCGAGGGCCGGCACCGCCTGTCGACCCTTCGGAAAAGGCTTGAAGGTCAAGGCGATCAGGAAGGCGCCGATCCCGATCCCCCAGGAACCGACATAGAGCCAGGTGTAGCTGGCGAGCGTGTCGTAGATCAGTCCTCCGGCCAGGGGGCCGGTCGCCATGCCCAGACCGCCGGCCATTGCCGTTCCGCCGATCACCGTGCCCATCATCCGCATCGGGAAGTTCTCGCGGGCGATCACCGCGTAGAGCGGCATGACGCCGGCATAGATGAAGCCGAACAGCGCGGCGACCGTATAAAACGATCCGAGCCCCTGCGCGAAAACATAGGCCAGCGCCCCGAAAGCCTGGACCAGCAGGCCGAGAACGAGAACCTGCTTGGCGCCGAACCGGTCTCCAAGAATGCCGAAGACGACACGCCCGCCCATGCCCGCCAGTCCTTCGATACTATAGATCGACACGGCCGCTATCATCGGAATGCCGCAGGTCACCGCATAGCTCACGGTGTGGAAGATCGGGCCCGAATGGGTGGCGCAGCAGAAGAAATTGGTAAGCAGCAGGATGATGAACTGCGGCGATCTCAACACCTGCGCCGTCGACATGGACGACTGAAGTTCGCCGTCGGCGGGGGCAGCGGCATCGCCTTCTTTCGGAACTGGGGCACGCCTGACGAGGAAAGAAACCGGGATCATCACGACGGCCACCAGTATGGCGATGATCTGCAGGGATGTTCTCCAGTCGTAGATCGACACGAGCCACGCCGCGAAGGGCGACATGGTCATCGGCGCCATTCCCATGCCGGCCGAAACCAGCGAGACCGCGAGGCTTCTATGCGTGTCGAACCAGCCGGTGACGCAGGCCATCATCGGTGCGAAGATTGCCGCGATCGCCGTGCCGACGGCGAGCCCGAAGATGAGCTGGAAGGCCACCAGCGATGTCGTCAGGCTTGCCGATGCGAGACTGGCGGCAAGCAGGACCGAGCCGGCAAAAACGATGGGACGCGGCCCCCACCGATCGAACAGGCTGCCCCATGCAATGCTGGCGAATGCCATCGCGACAAATCCTATGGTCATCGCGCTCGAGACGCCGGTGACCGACCATCCGGTGTCGCGCGCGATGGGCAGGAGGAAAACGGGCAGGGAAAACATCGCTCCGATGGCGAGGCAGCCAAGCAGGCCGCCAGCCGCCACGATTACCCATCGATATTGAAGATTGGTCATGTTCGTCTCCGTTTGTGGCACCCGGCAGTCAGCCATCGCGTCAACGATGTTGACCGCGCTGCCCGGAAATTCCGGTTTGTCAGAAAGTTCTATTGTCCGGACAGGTCCGCGATGGCCGGCTCCGGTTCCGATCGAAGCCTGCCTGTTCTTCCGAGGCCTGCCTCAGTACTGATCGTGCCGGCGCACCCAGGCCATCGGGTAATCAAGGTCGTCCTCATCGCGGCCCTTCGGCACGAGATCCAGAAAATGGTAGGCGCCGTTGAGCATGTCGACGCCGCGCGAGTAACAGGAATAGGTGTGGAACACCTCGCCGCTCTCATCCCGGTAGAAGACGCTGATGCCCACTTCTTCGGATGCGTTGCTCGGCTGGACCTTGTAATTGTAATAGGCCACGCCCTTGGGGAGATCTTCCGGCCTCACCGACACCTGATAGTCGAAATTGAAATCGCTGCCATGTGAAGAGAACCACGGGAAGTTCCAACCCATGCGCTTCTTGTAGGCGTCGAGCTTGGCAAGCGGAGCCCGCGAGACGGCGACGAAGGTCACGTCGCGGTGGTTGAGATGAACCGGGATGCCGTTGAAATTGTCGGCCCAGAAGGAGCATGACTTGCATGCCTCCTGCCAATCGGGGCCGAACATGAAATGATAGACGATCAGTTGCGAGCGGCCGTCGAAAAGATCCGCCAGCGAAAGCTCGCCATCCGGTCCCTCGAACCGGTAGGGTTTTGCGACCCTTTCCCATGGCATCGCCATCCGGCGGCGCGTCAGCGCATCCCGTTGGCGGGTGAATTCCTTCTCCGCAGCGAGCAGATCAAGGCGAGCCTTCAACCATTCTTTCGGCGAAACGACTTGATTTTGCATATCAACCTCCTGTTTGTTGGAATGCAGCTTGATGGTCGAGGGATAGACTAGGGCCGGATATCGAATGGTGAGAGTGACAAGTGTGACGGGATTCCGATGGACTCGCTGATCACCGCCGCGGCGCGTGCGCTCGCCTCGGGTGATCCCCTTGGCGCCTTGAAACGGGTGGCGCTACGCGACGATGCGGCTGCGCTCGCCCTCAGAGGCATCGCCATGGCGCAGCTCGGCGATCTCGTCCGAGCAAAGGCCCTGCTCAAGCGCGCCACTCGTGCGTTCGGCCCCAAGGAGACGATGGCGCGCGCAAGATGTGTTGTTGCCGAGGCGGAGATCGCGCTCGTCTCCCGCGATCTTGCCTGGCCTGTAAAGGCCCTCGACGCCGCGCGGGCAACACTCGAAGCGCATGGCGACAGGGTAAACGCCGCACATGCGTTCACTCTGGAGATCCGGCGCCTGCTGCTGATCGGCCGTCTCGATGAGGCCGAGCACAGGCTCGCCGCCTTCGACCCACCTCCGCTTCCGCCCGCATCGAGAGCTGCGTATGAACTGGTCGTTGCAGGCGTCGCGCTCCGGCGGCTGCGGATAAAGGTGGCCCGCGCCGCGCTCGCGCGCGCAGGGCAGGCAGCGCGGGAAGCCGACATCCCCCCGCTGACCGCAGAGGTCGAAGGCGCGGCGCTTGTCTTGGAAACGTCTGCGGCGCGGCTGGTGGCGCGGGGGATCGAACGTCCGATCCTGCTGGAGGAAGTCGAAACGATCCTCGCCTCGGGCGCGCTCGTGGTGGATGCATGCCGCAACGTCGTGCGGATCGGCGACACGCAGGTAGCGCTCTCGTCGCGGCCGATATTGTTCGCGCTTGCCCGCGCCCTGGGTGAGGCCTGGCCGGGCGACGTACCGAGAACCACGCTGCTCTACCGCGCCTTTCGAGCCAGGCACGCGGATGAATCGCATCGCGCCCGGCTGCGGGTGGAAATTGGCCGGCTGCGCCTCGAGCTTCAGACGCTGGCGAATGTCACGGCGACGAAGAGAGGTTTTACGCTGTCGCCGCGCGGAGATGGAGCAGTCGTCGTACTGGCGCCGCCTGTGGACGAGCAGCATGCGGCGGTGCTCGCATTTCTTGCGGACGGCGAGGCCTGGTCCAGTTCGGCTCTGGCGATCGCGCTTGGAGCCAGTTCCCGCACCGTGCAGCGGGCGCTGGACCAGCTTTTGGCAGCCGGCAAGGTGCAATGGTTCGGCCAGGGGCGGGCGCGTCGGTGGATGGCTCCCTCCGTGCCGGGGTTCCCGACAATCTTGTTACTCCCAAGTCCGCTCCCGAACGATTAGGATGAGCGCATGAAAAAATCTCAAGCCGAAATAATCCGAGAATACGGGCCCTTCCCTGGGATAAATGACGTGCATGGCGTCACCTTCGATGGCCGGCACGTCTGGTTTGCCTCGGGGGACAAGCTGAACGCCCTCGACCCGGCGAGCGGCGAGACGGTGCGCTCGATCGACGCCGCCGCGCATGCGGGGACTGCCTTCGACGGCGAGCACCTGTTTCAGATCGCCGAGGATCGTATCCAGAAGATCGACCCGAAGACGGGCCGCGTGCTCGCGACGATACCGGCACCCGGGAATGGCGGCGATTCCGGGCTCGCCTGGGCCGAAGGAACCCTCTGGGTCGGCGAATATCGGGGCCGAAAGATCCACCAGGTCGATCCCGATACGGGCAAGATCCTTCGTACCATCGAGTCCAATCGCGTCGTCACCGGCGTCACCTGGGTCGACGGCGAACTCTGGCATGGCGTCTGGGAAGGCGACGAGGGCGAAGTGAGGCGCATCGATCCGCAAACGGGAAACATGCTGGAAACGCTCGAAATGCCGCTGGGACTAGGGGTGTCGGGTCTGGAATCCGATGGCGCCGGCCAATTTTTCTGCGGCGGCGGCAGCAGTGGCAAGGTGCGCGCGGTGCGGCGGCCCGGATAGGGCTTACGGCCAGTTCGAAAGCATGCTTTTCATCGCACGCAGCAACGTCGTTCTGCCGGATCAACCCAAATCGTCCCGGATGCAGGCCTTGAAGTGTCCTTTCGTCCCTTCCCTGAGTGGCGGCACGACGCCCGCACAGGCTTCGATCGCAACCGGGCAACGGGTACGAAAGACGCAGCCGCTTGGGGGATTGGCGGGGCTTGGGATGTCGCCTTTGAGGATCTGCCGGTTCGCGTGCCGCGAGGGGTCGGGCGACGGAACAGCCGAAAGCAGGGCGCGCGTGTATGGATGCTGCGGGCTGGCATAAAGCTCGCGGCTCGGCGCCATTTCCATGATCCGCCCGAGATAGAGCACGATTACCGTATCGGCGACATATTCGACCACCGCGAGATCGTGCGCGATGAACAGCATGGTCAGGCCGAGCCGCATCTGCAGATCGCGCAGCAGATTGACGATCTGCGCCTGGATCGACACGTCGAGCGCCGACACCGGTTCATCGGCGACGATCAGCTCGGGCGCAAGCGTCAGCGCCCGGGCGATGCCGATGCGCTGGCGCTGGCCGCCGGAAAACTCGTGCGGGTAGCGGGAAATCGCATCCGGCGGCAGATCTACCGAGGCGAGGGCCTGGGCAGCTTTTGCGGCCCGCTCCGATCTGCTGCCGATCCGCTGGATATCCAGCCCTTCCGTGAGGATCTCGCCGATCGTCATCCGAGGCGAGAGGCTGGCGAAGGGATCCTGGAAAATATACTGGACCCGCGCATGCAGGCTGCGGAGTTCGCGGCGCGTCAGGCTCGTCGTTTCCGAACCTTCAAAACGGATACTGCCGGAGGTAGGTTCGATCAGTTGCGCGACCATGCGGCCGATGGTGGTCTTGCCGCTGCCGGATTCTCCAACCAGTCCGACGACTTCGCCGCGTTTGATGTTGAAGGAGACATCCTGGACGGCGCGGACGACCGGTCCGCGGGCAAATGCCACCGGGGCAAAATCCTTGCCCAGCCGGTTCACTTCGAGGAGAAATTCCTGTGACATCGGTCAGATCTCCTGCCATCGAATGCAGCGGCTGAACTGGCCCTCGCCGGCGTCTGCCAACGCCGGGTAGGCTTCCGAGCAGGCCTCTATGCGGTAGGGACAGCGGGGAGCGAAAGGACAGCCTGACGGCAGGTCCATGAGGCTCGGAACCGATCCTGCGATGGTCGGCAGCGGGGTGCCCGCCTCCCTGAGAAGCGTCGCGGTTCCAAGCTGCGGCACCGAACGCATCAGCCCCTTGGTATAGGGATGACGCGGATGGGAGAAGACCCGCGCCACGCTGCCGGTCTCGACAAGCGAACCGGCATACATGACGGCCACGCGGTCGGCGATCTCGGCAACGACCCCGAGATTGTGGGTGACGAACAACATGCCCATGCCGCGCTCCTTCTGCAGCCGTCCGAGCAGGTCGAGGATCTGCGCCTGGATGGTGACATCGAGGGCCGTCGTGGGTTCGTCGGCAATCAGCAGCGTCGGATTGCAAGCAAGCGCCATCGCAATGGTCGCTCGTTGCCGCATGCCGCCGGAGAGTTCGTGCGGATATTGCCGGGCACGTCGGCGCGGATCGGGAATGCCGACATCCTCCAGCCGCTGGATCGCGTCCGACAAGGCCTCCCGATGGGATTTGCCCATATGGATACGGATCGGTTCGGCAATCTGTTCGCCAATCGTAAAAACCGGATTGAGGCTGGTCAGCGGCTCCTGAAAGACGATGCCGATATCATTGCCGCGCACCCGGCGCAGGGTGTCGCCGCCAATAGTCTGCAGTTCGACGACCTCGCCGGTCTTGCGCTTCAACCGGAGCGTACCCGCAGCGATACGGCCAACGCCGCGCGGCAGAAGACCCATGATCGACAAACTGGTCACCGACTTCCCCGAGCCGGATTCGCCAACCAGCGCCACAGTTTCTCCCGTCGCCACGGCAAGGCTGAGGTCCCGCACGGCGACGATCTCCCGATCGCCGATGCGGAACACCGTCTTGAGCCCGGAAATTTCGAGGATCGGCTGTGCACTCATCGTCAATCCAGAAGGCCGGTTTGCCGCAGGATGCCGTCGATGACGGCCGCCTCTTCGTCGTTCAGGGATCGTTGCGGGCGGGCCATGACATTGGTGTCGATGACCCCAAGCCTGCGCATCGCGGTCTTGAAGGCTCCCACTCCGGCCGAGCCCGCACTGGTCCGGCCCAGGCTGACCCAGACCATCTCGAAAAGCCGGCACAGCCGTTCCTGCTCCAGCCGCGCACCTGCAAAATCACCCGCCTGGCAGAGGTTCCACAGGCGGACATAACCGTGCGGGTCGACATTCCCGAGGCCCGGCACGATGCCGTGCGCGCCCATGCTCACGACGCTGTCGGCGACGATCTCGGATCCCGTCATGACGAAGAAATCCGGCAGATCGGCCGTGTCTGCCATGACATAACGAAGATTGCCGTCATCGCCGCTCGAGTCCTTGACGCCAACGATCGTGCCTTCACGGGCAAGCGTCACGGTGGTCCGGCGTTCGAGCTTGGTGTGGACGCAGACAGGGATGTCATAGGCGATAACCGGCATGTCGACCGCCTCCCGGATATAGCGGAAGTGATCGATGGTCTCGGCCTGGTTTGTCCGAGCATAGAATGGCGCCGTGACGACAACCGCGTCGGCACCCGCCGACTGCGCCACCTTTGCATGAGCGATCACGCGCTCGGTTGTGGGGTCGATCACGCCGACCAGGACGGGCACGCGGCCGCGCACCTGTTCGACGGCATGTTCGATGACGCTGCGGCGCGTGGCTTCGTCATGGAACACAACTTCGCTGGTGGACCCGAGAACGAACAGGCCATGCACGCCACCATCGAGCAGATGGTCTATGACGCGCGTGAAGGAAGGATAATCCACCCCGAAAGTCGTGGTGAGCGGGGTGACGACGGGCGGAATGACGCCGGTGAAGAGAGGCATGTTCAACCTTTCACTTGAGTTCGGAGCGTGGATCGAAGGCATCGCGAAGCCCATCGCCCACGAAGTTGATGGCGAGAACGGTCAAGACGAGCGCTCCGCCCGGAAACATCCATTGCCAGGGGTAATTTTCGAGCACATGCGTGGCGCGGGCAGCATTGAGCATATTGCCCCAGCTCGCTTCCGGGGGCGTGACCCCAAGACCCAGGAATGAGAGACCGGCCTCCAGCAGGATCCCGCTTGCCACCTGCAGGGTGGCGTAGACCACGAGAATATCGATCGTATTGGGCAGACCATGCCGGATCAGCAGGTGCCAGAGGCCGGCACCCATGCCCCGGGATGCCACGACGAAGTCGCGTTCGCGCAGTTCCAGCAACCGGGCCCGTACCATGCGGGCCAGAACCGGCCACGACAGCAGCGAAATCACGAAGATGGTCGGCATTATGCCGCTGCCGACGATCGAGGCGAGAACCAGGAGGAAAATGACCGGCGGCAAGGTCATCGCGAGATCTACGAACCGCATCGTGGCGCCATCCACGAAACGTCCGGCAAAGCCGGCGATGGCCCCGAGGAAGAAACCGAGGAACGTGGAGATCGCCATCGATACCGTCGCCACCAGAAGCGAAATCCGCCCGCCCTGCAGCAGCCGCGCCATGATATCGCGCCCTACGCCGTCGCTGCCGAGCCAATGGGCCGCCGACGGCCCCTGGTTCATCGCCAGCAGGTCGATGTCGTTGGGCTTGTAGAGCCACCAGAGATCGTAAGTGAGCGTCAGGACCAGGATCGGGATCAGGATGGCCAAACCGACCACGGCCGCGCCGTTCTCGAAAAAGCGGGAAAGTGCGCGTCGGATGGGACCGGCGGAGCCGGCATGTGTCAAGCTCGCCATCTTATGCCACCTTGATGCGCGGATCGACAGCGGCATAGGCGATGTCGGTGAGCAGGTTGACCAGGATGACGCAGGCGCCGGTCAGCAGCGTAGCGCACATGATGACCGGGTAATCCCGCCTGACGACGGCGTTGACCATCAGCAGGCCCATGCCCGGCCAGTCGAACACGCTCTCGATGAAGATCGCCCCCCCGATGGCCATGCCGATCGTGGAGCCGATCAGGGTGATCACCGGCAGCAAGGCGTTGCGGACCGCATGTTTGACGATGACCCAGAACTCCCGGACGCCCTTGGCGCGCGCCGTGCGCACATAGTCCTGCGACAGAACTTCGAGCAGGGAGGAGCGCATGTAGCGCATGATCAATGCGCCATGGCCGATCGAAAGCAGGGCGGCGGGCAGGATGAGGTGCGCCAGCAAGTCTCCGACGGAGAAAGGCGCGCCCGGCGTCGACATGCCGCCGGCCGGCACCCAGCGCAGATTGACCGCGAATACGTAGAGCCCGAGCAGGGCCGTCAGGAAAGCCGGACTTGAAATTCCGACGAAAGCCACCGTCGAAAGTGAAAGATCGGCCAGCTTGTTGCGGCGGACGGCCGCAAAGATTCCGGTTGTGATGCCGACGACCACTGAGATGACAAGCCCACTGAACATCAGCAGGATCGTCGGACCGATGCGGCTCAAGACAAGCGGCAGCACCGCTTCGCCGTTATACTGGATGGAATAGCCGAAATCCCCCGTCAGGGCCGCGCCGAGCCAGGCGAAATATTGCACAGGCAGCGGCCGCTCGAGACCGAGCCGGGTGCGCAGCATCTCCAGATCGGACGCGGAAATCGGGACAGACGGATTGATGTAGGCATCGATCGGATCGCCGGGCGTCAGCCGCAGCAACATGAAGATGAGAACCGTCAGGGCCAGCAACATCAGCAGGCCGACAGCCGTACGGCGAAGGATGTATTGCAGCATGTTTTCACCAACAGGGTCCGCAGGAGATGCGGTCGGGCTTGTTCACCAGACCGCATCCCGGCTCACGGGCGCATCAAGGAGCGAAATCCCATTTTTCAGGGTGGGAGACGAACGGGCCGCCACCTGGAGCGGGCGTCCAGAAGAAGTCCTTGAGCTTGCTGGACACGACCCCGTAGCGGCTCGCAACCCACATCGGCCCCCAGGGAAGCGCGGCATTCATTTCCTTGCAGACCTTCTGCCACCTGCCGTCGGCCTTGGCCGGATCGGTTTCCCCCATCGCCGCATTCAACCCATCGGTCAGCGGAGGCATTTCGACGCGCATGATATTGTTGCCGGACGGAGGTATCTGTGCGGCATTCAGCCCGACATTGAGCGATCCCGGATTGGGGCCGTTCTGCAGCCCCGCATAGACCAGCGGAAAATCCTGCCACTTTTCGCTTCGCACGATGCCGTTGTAGCTCGGAACGTCGAGCGCGCGCGGAACCACGTTGACACCGACCTGCGCCAGCATGGCCTGCACCGCCGCCATGACGTTGGCGACCTGCGGCGTATTGTAGTAGGTCAGCCACGGGATCGGCTTGCTGCCGTTGATCTTCTCCCAGCCCGCCTCCGCCAGCAGGTCCTTTGCCTTTTGCGGATTGTAGGCATAATCGGCCATATCCTTCGCAAGAAGCTGCGGCGCGACATAACCGCAGTTGGCGAGTTTGGCTGCACCCCCGTACAGGCTTGAGACGATGGCGTTTCGGTCGATAGCGTGCATGACCGCCTGACGAACGCGAAGGTCACTCCAGATTCCGGCGCGGTGATTGAAGCCGATATAGTTCACCACATAGGAATCGCCCTCGATGACCCGGAAACCGCCATTGCCCTTGAAGGTCTTGGCGTCGTCGGGTTCGGCAAAGGTGAACTGGATCTCCCCTGCCCTGAGGGCCGCGACGGCCGCCGCCGGATTGGCGAAATAGCGGTTGATCAGCCGATCCGCCTTCGGCTTTCCGCCCCGATAGCCATCATAGGCAGCCAGTTCGACATACTGATCGCTGACATGCTTCACGAACTTGAACGGACCGGTTCCGGCCGGCTTGGTGGACCACCACGCGCTCTTGGCGACCTCCTTGACGTTCACAGACGACAGCGCATGTTGCGGCAGCATCATCAGCTGCGACAGAACGGAAAGGAATGCCGAGTTCGGCTTGCTGAGCTTGACGACTGCCGTGCGCGCATCCGGCGTCTCGACCGATGCGATATCGGCAAGCCGCGCGGCAAAAATGCTGCCGCTCTCGGCATTCTTGGCAAGCTCGAGGGTGAACTTGACGTCGGCCGAGGTGAAAGGCGTGCCATCATGCCAGTTCGTCTGGGCGAGCTTGAACGTGTATGTCAGGTTGTCCTGACCGAGGGCGAACTCAGAAGCCAGAGCGCCGGTAAGCTTCGACAGATCGGATGTGTAGATGACCAGCGGCTCGAAATAGGTATTAAGCCAGGTGAAGCCGGCTGTTGCAGTCAGCGGGTTGAAATTACCCTGGAAACCGCCTGGACCCACGTCGAACCCGCCGACAATGGTCTTGCCCGTCTGCGCCTGGGCCGTCGCGGGCACCATTGCGGCAGTCGTGGCAAAAAGCAAAGCTCCCGCCGCCAGAAGGCGACCTAAATTCCGTCGATGCATGCTCTCCTCCTCCTTTATATTTCGACTATCGCTAAACCGGATCGACCTCCTCGGGCCGGTTGATCGCGATGACTTTCCGGATGCCGGAATAGTGTGCGCTCAGGCGCTTGCGGCCCGCTTCGACATCTCTCGCCGCCACGGCTTCCGCGATCTCGTGGTGATCCTGCCAGGTCGCCAGGGGCGTGGGACTTGCGAGATTTGCGAAGCCCGAAGCCTTGTAGAAGGCAGACCAGAAGATATCGATCAGTGCGCTCAGCATCTTGTTGTTCTGGCAACGGAACAGAAGCTGATGAAATTGCTGGTCCTCCTCGGCGAAGCTTTCGCCGCGCTCAGCGCGCTGGCGCATGCGATCGGAAAGGCGTCGAAGCTCGGCCACGTCCTCGTCGCTGATCATTTCGATGGTCTTGTCGATGAGGCCCGTCTCCAGTACGCGACGGATCTCCAGCAATTCCTCCACATCACGCAGCGACGCCTGCAGCCCATAGGCGAGATTGTCCAGAAGCGGCGCGAACGAGAATTCCTTGACGAAAACGCCAATGCCGCGCCGCGTTTCGAGGATACCGACGGATTCCAGCGCCTTGATCGCTTCGCGAACCGAATTGCGCCCCACGCCCAATTGCTGCGCCAGGAAAGTCTCCGGCGGCAGAGCCGCGCCGGCCGTCAGGTCATTGTCCTCGATATAGCTGCGCAGGCTTTCCTGCACGCTGACATGCAGAAGCGGCGGGCGCTCCAGAGGTTTTATGGGCTTGGCCAACACTGCTCCATGCATATTTCGACAATCAACATGATTGAGGTATATCGACTTATAGGATATCTTGCAAGTCGATAAATTCCAGATAGCGATTGAACGGGTCCCGCTGGGATGGATTCGGCTTCAGAAAAAGGGGAGGTAGAGTGTGGCAACCACGAAGTTTGAGCGGCGGAATGACCGCTGGGGCCGCATTCGCGGAAATTGGGCGACGCTCTTGCTGCCGATCAATGAAGACGATTCCATCGATTTCCCGCGTCTGGCCAATGCGATCGACCGACTGATTGCCGACAGGGTGGACGGCATCTACTCGAACGGCACCGCCGGCGAATTCCACAACCAGACGGAAGCGGAGTTCGACCGGATTCAACAAGTGTTGGCAGACCGCTGCAGTGCTGCAGCGATGCCATTCGTCATCGGTGCATGTCAGCCCGATCCCCGCATATCGCTGGACCGGGTGCGCCGGGCGGCGGCGCTTGAGCCGGAGGCAATCCAGGTGATCCTTCCCGACTGGTGGCCGGTGACGGCGGGGGAGGCAACCGATTTCCTGCAGATGGCCGCTGGCGCCGCCGGTCCGGTGCCGCTGGTGCTTTACCAGCCGCCGCATGCCAAGCGCGTCTTTGCCCCGGAGGAACTGGCGGCAATCCTTTCAGGCGTACCGCAAGTCGTGGGTATCAAGCTTGGGGATGGCGATGCGTCCTGGTACGATCAGGCCCGCAAGCATCTCGATGCGTGGGGAATTTATGTCCCGGGGCATCATCTTGCGACAGGCGTCCAGCAGGGCGTTGCGGTCGGGGCATTCTCCAACGTTGCCTGCCTGAGCCCGTCCGGAGCACAACGATGGACCGCGTCGATGGCTGGCGATATCGACCGGGCGCTTGATATCGAGCAGCGGCTGCGCACCTTCCTGGATGACCACATAGCGCCATTTGCCAGGGTGCACGGATATTCCAACGCGGCGTTGGACAAGCTCCTGGCTGCAATCGGGGGATGGGCGGAGATCGGCACCCGGCTGCGTCGGCCTTATCGCTGGATCGATCCGTCGGTCGTTTCCGCACTGCGTGAGAAGGCCAGGATCGCCCTTCCCGAGATCATGCTCTGAAACGTCGAGGTGGCATCGTGACACGACCCAACATCCTGATGATCATGACCGACCAGCAGCGTCGCGACACGCTCGGCATCTATGGCTGCGACTGGATTCCGACACCTCACCTCGACCGGCTGGGCCGAGCCGGAGCGGTATTCGAGCACTGCACGGTCGACAACCCGATCTGCACGCCTTCCCGGGCGAGCATCTTCACCGGCAAGCCCGTGCCGGATCATGCGGTCCAGCGGGTGCATGACAACCTGCCGCCGGACGAAGTGCTGTTTACCGAACGGCTGCGGCGGGAGGCCGGCTATCGGACCGCGCTTTTCGGCAAACTGCATGTCAGCAGCCGTATTCAGGAAGAACGGCAACGCCATCCGCATGACGGTTTCGACATCTACGAATGGTGTATCGAGCCATCGGTTTCGATCGGGAGCCCCTTCAACGGCTATGCGGCCTGGCTTCGCGAGACGGCGCCGGATTTCCTCGCCGCCCTCCGGCGCAACGGCCGAAAGGAACTTCATCACCCCGAAGCGCAACACATGAGCAAGTGGGCGGCTGACCGGACCATTGCCTTCATCCAGTCGATGAAAGCAGAGAAGCAGCCCTTCTTCTGCCTGATGAGCCTGTTCGACCCTCACGACCCCTATGAGGATTACCCCCTCGCCTTCGGAAATTGCATAGATGCGGCGAGGATTCCCGAGCCGGTCGTTTCGCGCACGATACAGCCCGGATGTGTCCGCCAGGAGCAGCAGGGTTCCTATCTCGGACGTTTCTCAGACTTCTCTCCGGAGGAGATCCGCCGGATCCGTCTCGGTTATGCCGCTTCCATTGCCTTCCTCGATGTACAGGTCGGCCGCGTTCTGGCGGCATTGGACGAAGCCGAGATGGCCGACGACACGCTGGTCGTATTCATATCCGACCATGGCGACCAGCTTGGCGATCACGGGCTTTTCGTCAAGGGAGTCGCACTCTACGAACCTACCGTCGGAGTGCCGCTATTGTTGCGTTGGCCGGGCCACGTCAACGCCGGCACCCGATCTACCGCGCTTGCGCAAGGCCGCGACGTGGCAGCCACGTGCCTCGCAGCAGCGGGCCTCGATACGCAATCCTGCCCGGAAAGCGAGGATCTGGTGGTCATGGCATCACGGAATGCGGCGCGGCGCAGCAGCGCGATCTGCGCCTACCGCAACTCCGGTGTCAACGACAGCGGCAGTTTCTGGGATCCGCCGATGCGGGCGACCATGGCGCGGGACCAGCGCTTCAAGCTGACGCTCTATACCAGCGGAGGAGCGAGCGAGCGGGAGTTGTTCGACCTTCAGACCGACCCGCAGGAGACCGTCAATCTATCGGGGGATCCAGCCCACGCCGCGACCGAACTCATGCTGCTTGCCGAAATCGCCACGTTCCTACAGGCGGAAGCCGCGGCAGCCCCACCCCGCGCAACATCGTCCACGCCGAACGCTGCCCAGCGGCTACAGAACAGGATCAAGTAGGCATCAGCATACAATCCCGCGCCAATTCTTCTCCGGTTGCCGTATCGCGGTTGGTCGCGGGTTTGAGGAACGCGATCGATAGTTGGGCGGGCATTTGCCGTGCGAACTGAGGCTTTTGTAGGCTTAAAACGCAAAAGGCCCCACGAGGGGGCTTTGGTGTGGGTCGCAGGAATTGTTTGGTTGCGGGGGCAGGATTTGAACCTGCGGCCTTCAGGTTATGAGCCTGACGAGCTACCGGGCTGCTCCACCCCGCGTTAAGCGTAAATCCCTGCGGGATTTATCGCGGTGCGTAAACTGCTTGGC
>NZ_PVBI01000022.1:0-49176 GCF_002968675.1 Neorhizobium sp. T25_13 | reverse complement strand
ACAAAAGCGCACCATCGATGACACCTGGCGTCACATCGGCAGACTGGTCGAAACAATCCTGCCCGACGAATGCGCCAACTATCTCACAAATGCAGGATATGCTTCCGTCAAAACATGAACCGCTCTAAGCCGCACGCGTGATTAGGAAACTTCGCAACACGCTGAAAGGTGCAACTGCACCAAACGCCTGATTTCTTAAAGAAGAAATGGTGCCCGGAGGCGGATTTGAACCACCGACACGCGGATTTTCAATCCGCTGCTCTACCAACTGAGCTATCCGGGCATCGAGGCCTATGAAGCCTTCCGGCCCGAGGCCGGCGGGGGCGTATCCCCCGGAGCGAGCGGGGTTATAACATCTTGTTCGGCCATGTCCAGCGCCAGAGACCACTTTTTTGACAGGTTTGCGAAAATCGCGATTTCCTGAACAAAAACAGGCGCGACCCGCCCGGCTCAGTCGTCCGAACCGTCGGCCTTGGTCTCGTCGTCCGAGACGGGAATGGCATATGAGCCCGTCAGCCAGCGCGACAGGTCCAGCGTACGGCAACGGTCGGAGCAGAAGGGATAGTGGTCGCGCGCCGAGGGCTTGCTGCATTCCGGGCAGGGCCTCGTCTTCCTGAGCGGCTCGACCTTGCCGCCGGTCTTGATCGGTTCTGATGTCATCTTTGAATACTCCTTTCTACAGGGGGGGGAATGGCGCATTCGGCAGCCTTCCAACGCCGATGACACCCTGCGGGCGCAGCCGGAGCGCCTTTCGGCCTGCTCCATCGGCCTGCACCGTCTGGACCCGCCTCTATCAGCCCTCCGGCCAGGCCGCCACCACGTCGAAGCCTTCGCCGGCCAGAAGTCCCGTCACCTCGAAAAGCGGCAGCCCGACGACATTGGTGTAGGAGCCGACGAGTTTCTGGACGAACGATCCGGCAATACCCTGGATCGCGTAGGCGCCCGCCTTGCCGCGCCATTGCCCGGACGCAATATAGTTTTCGATCTCGCGGGTGGAAAGCCGCTTGAAGCGCACCTTGGTCTGCACGACCTTCTGGCGGAACTGGCCGCCGGGGGTGATCAGGCAGATGCCGGTATAGACCCAGTGGCCGCGCCCGGAGAGCAGGTGCAGGGCGGACGAGGCCTCCTGCGTATATTCGGTCTTTTCGAGAATGCGGCGGCCGACGGCGACCACCGTGTCGGCCGACAGGATATAGCTGTGCCGCCAGGCCGGATCGTTTCTGATCCCTGCCAACGCCGCTTCGGCCTTTTCGGTCGAAAGCCTGCGGGCGAGCGAGCGCGGATGTTCGGATTTCTTCGGCGTCTCGTCGATATCCATCGGCATCAGCCGCGCCGGCGTAATGCCGGCCTGGTTGAGGAGGTCGAGGCGGCGCGGAGAACCGGAGGCCAGTATCAGCTTTTGTTCCAGCGCCATGAGAGCCCGCCGCGGATGATGAGGATTACTTGAAGCGGTAGGTGATGCGGCCCTTGGTCAGGTCGTAAGGCGTCATTTCGACGAGCACCTTGTCGCCGGCCAGAACGCGGATACGGTTCTTGCGCATGCGGCCGGCGGTGTGGGCAATGATCTCGTGTTCGTTTTCCAGCTTCACGCGAAACGTCGCGTTGGGCAGGAGTTCGGTCACGACGCCCGGGAATTCGAGGACTTCTTCTTTAGCCATCTATAGTTTTTCTTCCTGTGTTGGTTTGGGCCGGCAACGCTTTTCGCGCCCGCCCGGAAATTTGCGCGGAAACTACACAATCATGTCCGCTTTGTGAACCTCGCTTGAGCGCTATTCTCAATGTCGTTTCAAGCGGCCTGCGGCGAGCGGTTTCAGGCGGTCTCGGCCGGATGCCGGCTGATGCGGGAAAGGCGCTCGTCGATCAGCTTCCAGAGATGGTCGCGAACCTCCCGATAGGCACCCAGCATCTGGTCGCGGGTGCCTGTCGCAGCGGTCGGGTCCATGGTCGGCCAGTAGACCACGTCCACGGCATTTGAACGGGTCAGTTCCAGCGCGGCATGGTGGGCTTCCGGAGTCAGCGTGACGATCAGGTCGAAAAAATCGTCCTCGAGTTCCTCCAGCGTACGCGGCTGATGGCGGCCGATCGAAAGCCCGACCTCCTCCAGTACCGCATCCACGAAGGGATCGCGCTCGCCGGAGCGCACGCCAGCCGACTGGACGTAGATATCGGGTGGCAGCAGCCGCTTTGCAATGGCCTCCGCCATCGGCGAACGGATGACGTTGAAGCCGCACATGAAAAGAATGGCGCCCGGTCTTTTGGCCTTCATCAGGGGAGCGGGCACTGCCTCCATGCTCAGCCGCGCCAGTAGAGCACGCAGACCAGCGTGAAAAGCCGCCGCGCGGTATCGAAATCGACGCGGATCTTGCCGTCCAGCCGGTCCATCAGCGTCTGCGAGCCTTCGTTATGGACGCCGCGGCGGCCCATGTCGATCGCCTCGATGCGGCTTGGCGTCGAGGAGCGGATCGCCTCGTAATAGCTCTCGCAGATCATGAAGTAGTCCTTGATGATCCGCCGGAAGGGGGTCAGCGACAGGATATGGGTCGCGACCTGCTCGTCTTTGTCCGTCGTGATGCCGAGCATCAGCTTGGCATCGACGAGCGAGAGCTTCAGCCTGTAGGGGCCGCCGGCATGGCCGAGCGGCTCGAAGGAGTTCTCCTCGACGAGGTCGAAGATGGCGACCGCCCGCTCATGTTCCACATCGGGCGTCGAGCGCCCGATCGAGTCGTCGAGAACGACGTCGTAGAGCCGGAAGTCCCCTTGCCCCATCCGTCAGCCCTCGTCGTCGAGGGGCAAGCCGTTCAGGCGGATCGCAACGGAACGGGCGTGGGCATCGAGGCCTTCGGAATGGGCAAGCGTGATCGCCGCGGGCGCAAGCTGGCGGAGCTGATCGGGGCCGAGCCGCAGGATCGAGGTGCGCTTGACGAAATCGAGCACCGAAAGGCCGGACGAGAAACGGGCCGAGCGGGCGGTCGGGAGCACGTGGTTGGAACCGCCGACATAGTCGCCGATCACTTCCGGCGTATGGCGGCCGACGAAGATCGCGCCGGCATTGCGGATGCCCGGCAGCAGCGTATCGGGATCGGCAACGGCAAGCTCCAGGTGCTCGGCGGCGATGCGGTTGGCAAGCGGCAGCGCGGCCTGCAGGTCCGGCACCAGGATGACGGCGCCGAAATCACGCCAGCTGGCGGCAGCGGTCTGCGAACGTGACAGGGTCTTCAGCTGGCGCTCGACGGCCGCCTCCACCGCCTTGCCGAGCCCAGCATCGTCGGTAACGAGGATCGACTGCGCGCCGGCATCGTGTTCGGCCTGGGCAAGCAGATCGGCGGCCAGCCAGTCCGGATCGTTTTCGCCGTCGGCGATGACGAGGACTTCCGAGGGGCCGGCGATCATGTCGATGCCGACGGTGCCGAAAACATGGCGCTTGGCAGCCGCCACATAGGCATTGCCGGGGCCGACGATCTTCGCGACCGGGGCGATCGTCTCCGTGCCATAGGCGAGTGCCGCGACCGCCTGCGCGCCGCCGATGCGGTAGATCTCGGTGACGCCGGCGATGTGGGCGGCGGCAAGCACTGCGGGATTGATCGTTCCGCCATTCGCTGGCACGACCATGACCACACGCGGCACGCCGGCGACCCTTGCCGGCACTGCATTCATCAGCACGGAACTCGGATAGCTCGCGGTGCCGCCCGGAACATAGAGTCCGACAGCCTCGATCGCCGTCCAGCGAGACCCAAGGCCGACGCCGATCGCGTCCTCGTAGATGTCGTCCTTCGGCATCTGGCGGGCATGGTGGCGCTCGATGCGCTCGGCGGCGAACTTCAGCGCGTCGATCACCTTCCTGTCGGTCGCGGCAAGTGCGGCGTCGATCTCGGCCTCGGTCACCTTTATTCCGACCTTGGCGAGGTCGATACCGTCGAAACGGGCGGAATAATCGATCAGCGCCTGATCGCCGCGAGCGCGCACATCATCGATGATGGCGCGCACCACCGTGTTCACGTCTTCCGAGACCTCCCGCTTGGTCGACAGAAATGCGGAAAACCTTGCCTCAAAATCCGGCGACGCCTGATCCAGCCAAATTGCCAAGCGGATATTCCTTCCAGCTCAAAAAACGATGTTATCCCGGTCGGGCTGTTCGGACAAACGGGCCAGATCAGGGATGACGGGGCTTGGACGCCGTTTCCCATGCGCCGCCGACATCCGCAAGAGCAACTTCGATGCATTCGACGTCGAGCGCAATCGTCGATTTGCCGGAAAGCACCAGTTCGATCGTGCCTTCCGGGCCGTCGCCCTTCTGCGAAAAGGTGATCGCCAGCAGCGACAGGACCTCATCCTGGCGGCCGCGGTTGATGCCGGTCGAGCGCACCGCCTCGACCCGCTTGAAGACGATCGCCGCACGGCGACGTTCGAACCCCTTGCGCTGCTTGGCCGCGGCATTCTCCCAGACGAAGCGATTGGCCGCGAGCGAGAAGTTGCGCTCGGGCTGCGACCAGCGCACGTCGCCCACCTTGAAGACCGCATCCTGCATATGGGCGGAAATGACGCCCAGGTCGTCCGTATCAAGGGCCAGCAGCTTCAAGTCGGTCATCGCTTCCAATATCCATCCAGAGGCGCGTATTCACGCGAAAGTTCTTAGGACTTGAGATAGGATGTGGCGAGGCAAGAAGCAACGGCGGAGCGCAAGACAGAACGTAGCTTTATCCGCACCGACGGATGTGTCGCACGGTTGAGGAGGGAAATGGGGCAGGCAGACATCGCATAGGCCTTTCTGCGCCTGAAAGCCGGTCCGGTCATCACCTGCCGATATAGGCGGCGAGTTCGTCTGGCGTCCCATTTGGGAAGGCCTGCTTGAGAAACTCCAGAAACGCCGACACGCGGGCACTGAGCAGCCGTCGGGAAGGATAGAGCGCCCATAGTGCGATTTCCGATCCCTCTATATTCCCCCAGTGCAGCAAGGTGCCGTTGGCCAGATCGTGGCTCACCAGCGAGATCGGCAAACGTGCGGCGCCAACGCCTGCCCGGACCGCATCCCGCACCATGATCAGCGACGACAGAGAAAGGACGGGCTCGATGGTGATCTTCGCAGACCCTTTTGAAGTCGCGACATTCCAGGTCTGTCGATCGCCGGCGCCGCGTATGACACCCGGCGCTGGTGAGTCGGCGGCCGGGCGAGGAAGGTCAGGGCTCGCCACGACGACCAGGCGGTCGCGCAGAAACGCCCGCCCGACCAGGTTTTCGTCGGGATTCGGATTGACCCGGATGACCAGATCGTAGCCTTCCTCGATCATGTCCACAGGCCGATCCTCGGTCGTCACCTCCAGCCGCACCTCCGGATATTTAAGAGCAAATCCCGCCGCAATCTTGCCCATCGCGCTCTGGGAGAAAAGCGCCGGCGCGCTGATGCGCAACTTCCCCTTGGGCGTCTGGCCACCCGAAGCAATCGCCGAAGCCGTCTCGTCGAGTTCGGAGAGCAGCCTCGCCGTCCGCTCGAAGAGCGCACGTCCTTCTTCGGTGAGCTTCAGGTCACGCACGCCCCGCTCGAACAGGCGCAGGCCAAGGCTGCTTTCCAGTTCTCCAACGCGCCGGGACAGGGTTGCCTTGGGCCGGCCGGTGGCCCTTGCCGCTTTGCCGAAGCCGCCGTGGCGGGCCACGAGATTAAAATCGGCGAGGGCAAGAAGGTCCATATGTGTCCCACCAGTGAGACGGTGCGTCTAAAATTTCCGTCTATTGGGCTGCCAATGGATCACACATATTCGGCGTGTCAAGTAACCAACACGGAGAAATATCATGACCATTCTCGTTACCGGCGCCACAGGCAATGTTGGCAGCCAAGTCGTCGAACACCTCGTCAAGCGCGGCGCTGATGTCCGTGCTCTTATCCGCGACCCATCGAAAGCCGTTTTCCCGGCGGGCGTCAACGTTGTGCAGGGCGACTTTCTCGATATCGATTCACTGCGAAACGCCATGTCTGGAGTTTCCACATTGTTCCTCTTGAACGCAGTGGTGCCGGACGAATTCACCCAAGCGCTGGTCGCGCTGAACGTCGCCAGGTCGGCCGGCATCGAGCGGATCGTCTACCTGTCGGTGATCCACGCCGACGTCTACGTGAACGTGCCGCATTTTGCGGGCAAGTTCGGCGTCGAACGAATGATCGAGCAGATGGACTTCAAGGCTACGATCCTGCGCCCGGCCTACTTCATCCAGAACGACCTGATGATCAAGGACGTCATCACCGGCTACGGCGTTTATCCGATGCCGGTTGGCGACAAGGGGCTTGCGATGATCGACGTGCGTGACATCGCCGAGATCGCCGCCCTTGAGCTGCTGCGTCGCGAACAGGCTGCACAGCCGCTTCCACTCAACCGCATCAACCTCGTCGGTCCCGACACGCTCACGGGAACGGACATCGCCGCCATCTGGTCGGACGTTCTTGCCCGCCCGATCAGCTATGGCGGTGACGATACGGCAGCCTTCGAGCAGAACCTCAAGCAGTTCATGCCGCAATGGATGGCCTATGACATGCGCATGATGGGCGAACGCTTCCTGACCGACGGCATGCTGCCCGAAGGCGGCGACGTCGAGCGCCTGACAACGCTCCTCGGCCGACCGCTCCGCTCCTATCGCAACTTCGCCACGGAAACCGCGGCTGCTGCCTGAGGCAGGCCGTCCCACAACGTCAAAACAAGGACCATCGTCATGATCTATTCGACCGCCATCGTCCCGGTAAATCCGGAAGGCGAAACAAAGCTCACCCGCGAGCAGATCTGGAAAGGCCTGGAACTAAAGGCGCGCGATGCGCGCCTGTTCCTCCCGCCCGGTCTCTGCACCCGCTGCGACGTCGTGGAAGAAAGCGCGACACACTTCGTGCGCGAAGCCACCATCGCCGGCTCCGACCTTCGCGAAATCATCACCCTTGAACCGCAGAGCAAGGTCACGTTCTTCCAGGCAACCGGTCCGCGCGAAGGCGCCATCGTCAACGAACTATTCGAGGATGAAGCCGGCGCACTGCAGCTTCGGTTCTACTGCTACCTCGGCCTGCGCGGCAAGGAACCGAACGGCCCAGAGGAACAGGCCGAACAGGCGCAGTTCGACAGCGATAATGGCTACAAGTCCGCTCTGCTGTCGACGCTGAAGCGGACCCGCGAGCTGCTTGCAGAGGGAAGGCTCTAAATCGTCACCAGAGATGCAAACAGCAGGGCCGCCTCTTAGGGAGGCGCCCTGCGTTCCGAGTGAACCAAATGACGACCAAATCCATCCCCGACGCGCCCCGCCACGCTTTCGATCTCGGTAACGTCAATCGATAGGTCGCCAGCAGACCCCACCGCCATCGAATTCACGTGGGAAAATCGGCTGACAGGCTGATTTCCTCCCAGAGTTCGATCTGGGTCAAGCGCTCCTTCAGCTTTTGGGTGACGGCGTTATAGCAGATGGCCCCTAATACCAGGTGGCGGGGCGCCTGATCCGCTTCGGTCGCGGCGATCATCGCCTCGCCGGCGCGCACCGGATCGCCCGGCTGGCGGCCGCTATAGCCGGAGGTCGCGCCCATGCGGGCGGCGGCGGTCTCGGCGTAGTCGGCGATCGTGCTCGGCGTCTGCTTCAGGGAGCGCCCGGCCCAGTCGGTGCGGAACGGACCGGGCTCGACGCAGGTGACCTTGATGCCAAGCGGCGCGCCTTCGTGGGCGAGCGCATCGGAAAAACCTTCGACTGCATGCTTGCTCGCCGCGTAGTAGCCGGAGCTCGCAAGGCCCATGAAGCCGGCCATCGAGGTGATATTGAGGATATGGCCCTTGCGCTGCGCACGCATGCCCGGCAGCACGGCGCGGGTCATGGCGAACAGGCCGAAGACGTTGGCGTCGAACATTGCGCGGATCTCGTCCTCCTCGCCTTCCTCGATCGATGCCTGATAACCGTAGCCGGCATTGTTGACCAGCACGTCGATGCGGCCGAACCTCTCTTCGGCGGCGGAAACCGCATCAGAAATCTGCTTCATGTCCGTCACGTCGAGATCGAGTGCCAGGACGTGATCCTTGCCATCGGCCAGATCGGCGACCCGATCCTTGCCGCGGGCGGTGACGACGGTTGGCCAGCCGCGCTCGATCGTCAGCTTGGCGAGTTCGTGGCCAAAGCCGGTGGAGCAGCCGGTAATGAACCAGACGGGGGCTTGAGTATCGGTCATGGGGAAATCTCCGTAGGGTGCCGGATCAAACGATATGAGGCGGGAAAGGGATGGACGTCTCAAAGAGATAGAAACGCAAAAAAGGACGGCAAGGGCAAAGCCCCGACCACCCTTTGCAAAATATCAGCCTTGCGGATCGATCAGTCGCTGACGCGTTCGACCACGGCGCCGCAGCGCGTAAGCTTTTCTTCCAGCCGCTCGAAACCGCGGTCGAGGTGATAGACACGGCTGACCATGGTCTCGCCTTCGGCGGCAAGGCCGGCGATGACCAGCGAGACGGAAGCGCGCAGGTCGGTTGCCATGACCGGGGCGCCCTTCAGCCGCGTCACGCCTTCGACCCGAGCCTTCTGCCCGGAGAGCGAGATCCTGGCGCCGAGGCGGGCAAGTTCCTGCACGTGCATGAAGCGGTTCTCGAAAATGGTCTCGGTAATGTTGGAGACACCGGAAGACCGGGTCATCAGCGCCATGAACTGCGCCTGCAGGTCGGTCGGGAAACCCGGGAACGGCTCGGTGGTGATATCGACCGGCTGGATGCCGTTGCCGTTGCGCACGACGCGCAGCCCGCTTTCCGTCTCGGTGATATGGGCGCCGGCCAGCCGCAGCGTGTCGAGAGCGTTGTCGAGCAGCGAAGCTTCGGTGCCCTCGAGCACGACATCGCCGCCGGCCATCGCAACCGCCATGGCATAGGTACCGGTCTCGATGCGATCCGGCAGGACCCGATGGCGGGCGCCCGAGAGCGAGGTGACGCCCTCGATGGTGATCGTCTGGGTGCCGGCGCCGGAAATCTTGGCGCCCATGGCGGTCAGGCACTTTGCGAGATCGACGACCTCCGGCTCGCGTGCGGCGTTTTCGATCACCGTTGTGCCGCGGGCAAGCGTCGCCGCCATCATCATCACGTGCGTCGCGCCGACCGACACTTTCGGGAAGACGTAGCGGGCGCCGATCAGGCCGCCCTTCGGCGCCGTGGCGTTCACATAACCGCCGTCGACCTCCAGGGTGGCGCCGAGCGCCTGCAGGCCTTCGAGGAAGAGATCCACAGGACGCGTGCCGATGGCGCAGCCGCCCGGCAGGGAAACGCGCGCCTGGCCTTCGCGCGCGAGCAGCGGCCCGATGACCCAGAAGCTCGCCCGCATCTTCGAGACCAGCTCATAGGGAGCGGTCGTATCGACGATGGTGCGGCAGGTGAAGTTGATGGTGCGGGAATAACTCTCTTCCTGACGCTCGCGGCGGCCATTGACGGCGACATCGACGCCATGATTGCCGAGGATGCGCAGGAGCTGTTCCACGTCGGCCAGATGCGGCACGTTTTCGAGCGTCAGCGTATCGCTCGTCAGAAGGGAAGCGATCATCAGCGGCAGAGCGGCGTTTTTCGCTCCCGAGATCGGAATGGTGCCCTTGAGTTCGTTGCCGCCCACAATTCTGATGCGATCCATAAGTTTTAACTCTTCCTTCTGAGCGCGAAAGGTGGCGTCCTTAGACGAAATCCGCCGCTGCTTCAATGATTGCTGAAATGCCTGCCCGAATAGCCTGCCCGCTGCCCCGTCTCGGCGCATAAGCTATGATGATTCGTCCGTTTTTGCGGCAGGCAGCCCTTCCGTCGAATCCTCCTCGCCCGCCCGGCGCGCCCGCGCCTGGGTCTTGCGGCGCATCAGATTCTCGCGAAGTTTGGCCGCAGCCTTTGCCTTGCGCTGCGCCTCGCGCGCTGCAGCCGCCTTGCGAGCCCGGTCGCCGCGGCCTTCGCCGATATCTGCGCCTTCTGGATCGTGCCGTTCTTCATCATTCGCCATGGCTCTCCATACCCAAAAAGCGGGATTCTTGAAAGCGGAAGCGACGTTTTTCCCACTCGTTGGCAAAGAACTTGGAATTTGCGGCTTGCGCTGCCGGTGAACCTATGGCAATAGGCCGCTGCCGACGACGCGGGTCTTTCGCGCCGGCTGACGCTGCTATAGCTCAGGGGTAGAGCACTCCCTTGGTAAGGGAGAGGCCGAGAGTTCAAATCTCTCTAGCAGCACCATTACTTTTGCCGTCAAAATCAAAATGATGAATGCTATCAAATCGCTAGAGACGACCCCGGTCATACACACGGGTCGTGAACATGGTCCATTTGATGCCTAACCCCACGAAGTCGCCAGACAGCGTCTACTATTTTCGAATGCGGGTCCCGAGGGATCTTACCGAGAAGGTCGGTAAGGACATTTATTCCATATCTCTCCGCACCAAAGACCCCCGGCACACCAAAACCCTTTTCACGGAAATGCTTGCGGCCAAGAACGCGAACACGCGGCGTTGCGGGCAGGACCACAGGCGGTTCCCCATAGTGTGTTCCGGCGTGCAAATTTGACCCCCTTGTCGGGGTAATCGGCGTCCAATTTTGCCCCCCCTCAGATTTCATCTGACCATCCGGCTTTTAGCGGCGGATGGAGCGGGAGTTGAAGCGAGTGGATACGATTGCGCGTGTTCGACGGGCCTTCCATGTGCAGGGCTGGTCGGTGAAGAAGATTGTCCGGGAACTCCACGTGTCGCGCAACACGGTTCGCAAGATTCTGCGTTCCGACGAGACCGATTTTACCTATGAACGAGAGCGGCAACCGCTGCCAAGGATCGGAGCGTGGAAGGCCGAGATCGAGTGGTTTCTGACAGCGAATGAGGGCAAGCCGTCGCGTGAACGGCTAACGCTGATCCGGATTTACGAGGAGGTTCGGGCACTCGGCTACGATGGCAGTTATGACGCGATCCGGCGATATGCCAAGACCTGGGCGAAGAACCGGGGAGCCGTGACAGCGGAAGCCTATGTGCCCTCTATTACGCGCCAGGCGAAGCCTACCAGTTCGACTGGAGCCACGAGATCATTCTGGTCAACGGGGTGACGACGACCGTGAAGGTCGCGCACGTCCGGCTCTGCCACAGCCGGATGATGTTCGCCCGAGCCTATATGCGCGAGAGCCAGGAGATGGTGTTCGATGCCCATGACAAGGCCTTCGCCTTCTTCCGTGGCACCTGCACGCGCGGCATCTACGATAACATGAAGACTGCGGTCGAGGCGGTGTTCGTCGGCAAGGAGCGACAATACAATCGCCGCTTCCTGCAGATGTGCAGCCACTATCTGGTCCATCCCGTTGCCTGCACGCCCGCATCCGGATGGGAGAAGGGACAGGTCGAGAACCAGGTTGGCCTCGTGCGCGAACGCTTCTTCACCCCACGCCTTCGCGTCAAAAGCCTGGAAGAGCTGAACGTCTGGCTGCTCGATAAGTGCATCGCCTACGCCAAGGCACACCGCCATCCCGAGCAAACCGAGCGGATGATCTGGCAGATGCTCGAGGAGGAGCGCGGCAGCCTCGTACATTACGTCGGCCCGTTCGATGGTTTCCACTGTGTCCCGGCCTCGGTGTCGAAGACCTGCACAGTCCGCTTCGACAACAACAAATACTCTGTCCTCTCAACGGCTGTCGGCCGCCCTGTTGAGGTTCATGCCTATGCCGAGAAGATCGTGATCCGGCAGGATGGCGTGAATGTCGGTGAGCATCCTCGTTGCTTTGGCCGTGGCGAGACGATCTACGATCCTTGGCATTATGTCCCTGTTCTAGCTCGTAAACCTGGTGCTTTGCGCAATGGTGCGCCGTTCCGGGAATGGGTCTTACCCGCAGCGATGGAGAAGGTGCGCCGCCGGCTGAAGAGCGTCCATGATGGTGATCGGCAAATGGTCACCATCCTCGGCTGTGTTCCCACCGACGGTCTGGCGGCTGTCGATGCTGCCTGCCAGGAGGCTTTGGATCACGGCGTCTGCTCGGCCTCGGTGATTATCAACATTCTGGCCCGCAGCCGTGATCCGGCTCCGGCCGCAACCCTGCAAACCCCGGATGCGCTGCGGCTGACCCATGAACCGGTCGCCGACTGCGCACGCTATGACAGCCTCAGGAGGGCAAGCTGATGGAACGCACACAGATTCTCGAACTGATGAGCACGCTGAAGCTCTATGGAATGCGTAGCGCTTACGACGAGGTCATGGGCAACGGCATCAAACGGCAGCACGAACCGCCGCGCATCGTCGGTGATCTCTTGCAGTCGGAGATCGCCGAGAAGCAGGCCCGCTCTATTCGCTACCAACTCAGCATCGCCAAGCTGCCCCTCGCCAAGGACATCGACGATTTCGACTTCACCGATACGCCGGTCAATGAATCCCTGGTGCGGGAGCTGGCTACCGGCACCTTCGTCGCCGATCAGCGTAACGTCGTCCTCGTCGGTGGCACGGGAACCGGAAAGAGCCATCTCGCCATCGCGATTGCCCGTGCACTGATCCGCAACGGAACACGCGGGCGCTTCTTCAACGTCGTCGATCTGGTCAATCGGTTGGAAACGGAAACGCGCAGCGGCAAGCAAGGGCGGACGGCCGACTATCTCAACCGCCTCGACTTCATCATTCTCGACGAACTCGGCTATCTGCCCTTTGCCCAGGCGGGCGGCCAACTCCTGTTCCATCTGATCAGCAGGCTCTACGAGCGCACGTCGATCATCGTCACCACGAACCTGGCGTTCGGCGAATGGCCATCAGTGTTCGGGGACGCCAAAATGACGACAGCACTTCTGGACCGTCTGACCCATCATTGCGAGATCGTTGAAACCGGAAACGAGTCCTGGCGCTTCAAGAACCGCTCTCAAAGCTAAAGCCGAAGACGATCATCACCCGCGCTTGACCTACCCTCTGCAACCCCGGCCAGCGCCGGGCAGGCCAAGCGCTGATCTACACCACCAGGGGGTCAAAATTGGATGCCGATAAGGGGTGAATTTTGGACGCCGATTGACACTCCAGCGATGCCAATGCTCGCAATGACCGCGAAATTCGCAACGTATGGGACGATGCGTCTCCCTGGTGGAGCCTTTCGACGCTGGGCAATTGGCAACGGACCGTATGGACCCTCACCGTTGCTGGAGTAGTAAAAATCGCCAATCACCATATGCAGCAACACTGACAATGTAGCCATGGACAACCAAAGAAGACTTCCGGTTAGATAGCTCGCGCCGCAATTTGCGAATGGATCGGCGATATCGATATGCGTTGCGATAAAATAAAATCTGCTTACTGCACGAAACGCAATCAACGAAACGGCCAAATAGTAAACGACTACGGCCTTCTCCATCCAAGGGCTCATTCTTATCGATCCATTTGCAGTTCGCCGTCTCGCCAAGTGTCGAACCGACGAATATCTGACCCATCCGGATTCTGCAGCGACTGCTGTCTGTCGGTACAGGATATCCTCCGGCGTTGTGCCATAACCTGCGGCTGGCTTGCTCGACCAGTTGAGCCCGCAATATAGGCCATGGTTCTTGAGAACTGGAAGCCTTCACTGGGTGACTGGCATTTTTGCGAGTTGCCCTTTGGGAAATTTACAGCAGTTAGTTAGTCATCGGGAGCCATGGTTAGCGTACTCCACGCAAGCCCGCATGAGATCCAGGGATATTCCAAGCCGCGCAGATCGTGCCCGTCGAGATAGAGCAGATCGAAGCGTAGAGGATCGAGTTGCGGCAAGGCAGCTTGCCGCCTGCCTTGCCGGGGGCGCCCCAGGGATTCTGCAGCAGGCCGAAATCTCATCGCCCCGCTCGTCGAGCACCACCGACTCCCCGTCGATGATCATGGTGGTTGTGCGAAGTGGCTTCACCGGATCGACGATGGCGGGAAAGCGATGCGTCCAGTCGTGGCCGCCGCGGGTAGTGATCCGGACGCCGACCGGCTCGTCCGCATCCTGAACGCCGCTATTCGAGGAACCCACAAAGCCACTCTCTTGATCCAGTCGAGGTCGTGACTATGTGCTCGCGGATGGGAACCCTGCCGCAACTGGAGCTTGGCACCGTCAACAGGCAACACAGGGCGATCTGATGGGAGCGCGATGCAGCTTCGACAGTTGTCGGCTGGAACGAATCCATCGGGTTCCCGTTCATAACGCACAACAATGGAGGCTCTCTTCCGAGAGCGATTTGGGAGGATAAGATGAAAGCAAATTACATCGCAATATTGGCGGGCTTGGTCGCCATTTTTACCGGCACGAGCATTGTACCTAATCCGGCAGTTGCTCAGGTGGAATTTGAGTTCGGAATCGGCGGCGGGCGATCCTACGACAATAGGAGATACTATCGGGATGAATACCGGGAGGATCGCCGATATGACCCCAGGTTCGCCTATCGAGGTTGCAGCCCGCGCCAAGCGCTGAGTGCGGCTTCAAGATGGCTCGACGCCCCACGGATCCGGTCGGTGAACCGCGCCTACTATGACATCGACGGCTATGGCAAAAGCGGCAGAAACCGGGGCCGTCCGGACGGTGTTCGGATATCGACAGCACCTGATTGTGAACGCTCCAGGCCCTAAGAAGGGTGAACGAGATTTTCAGCGTTATGAATGGGTAACCGCGCCTCTAGTCAGGCGCGGTTAGTGTCCCCCTGAAGGGTTCGGCAGCGCGCGGCTCGAACCTCTTGAGTTTGCCTATTTTATTCAGTTCGTATCGAATTCGGGGGCCATCTTCCGGTCATGCGCAGGCATTCACTCGGACACCCGTCCCGTAGATGCGGCCACATGCAAATCTGTGGTCATGCGGTTTTGTCTCCGATGAGCCTGAGTGGTCAGCGATGGCGGACAGAGCGTTTAGCGATCAGCATGCGGAGGCCGGGCGCAAAGAAAGCGTGGAGATTGCGCAGAGCACCATTGGCCTCAACGATCTCCTCTGAACCTACGCCTCTCCCGAGAAAATCGTTCATCAGCGTCGACACCGAAGGAAACGGATCGTGTCCCAGCGAGTGGTGTAGCTGGGTTTCATAGCCATCGGTGATTTCCGGTAGGGTCGGGTTGCTTAGAGCCAACCTGAAGGACACCACCGATGACCGACGATATGATGAACCTGCGCTCGCTTGTTGAGAAGAGCGCTGATGCGGATTTGCTGCGCGAGATGATCGGCTTTGCCGCCGAAAAGTTGATGGCATTAGAAGTGGGCGCTGCTACGGGTGCTGGCTATGGTGAGAAGACCGGGCTTCGTCTTGCCCAGCGCAACGGCTATCGCGACCGCGATTGGGAAACACGTGCTGGAACGGTGGAGCTGCGGATTCCAAAGCTGCGAACAGGCAGCTATTTCCCGAGCTTCCTAGAGCCACGCCGCATGGCGGAAAAGGCTCTGACTGCCGTCATACAGGAGGCTTATATCCAGGGCATCTCGACGCGTTCGGTCGATGACCTTGTCAAAGCCATGGGCATGTCGGGCATCTCGAAAAGCCAGGTCTCCAGGCTTTGCGAGGAGATCGACGTCAAGGTCAAAGCCTTCCTCGACCGACCCATCGAGGGCGAATGGCCGTACGTCTGGATCGATGCCACCTATCTGAAGGTGAGACGTGGTGGCCGCATCGTGTCGGTCGCGGCGATCATCGCTGTCGGCGTCAATGCCGATGGACGTCGAGAGGTGCTTGGGCTGGAGATCGGTACGTCCGAAGCCGAGCCGATTTGGACGGAATTCCTTCGCAAACTGACCCGCCGAGGTTTGAGAGGCGTCAAACTCGTCGTTTCCGATGCCCATGAGAGCATCAAGACCGCCGTCAGCAAGGTGCTCAATGCGACCTGGCAACGATGCCGGGTTCACTTCATGAGGAAAGCCCTGGCGCATGCTGGAAAGAGCGGGCGGCGTGTCGTTTCTGCCTTCATCGCCACGGCATTTGCCCAGGAGACGCCGGAGGCAGCGAGCATCCAGTGGCGCAGCGTTGCTGATCAGATCCGGCCGAAAGTGCCGAAGCTTGCCCATCTCATGGACGAGTCCGAAAGCGAAGTGCTCACCTATATGACCTTTCCTAAGCAGCATTGGGCTAAACTTCACAGCACCAATCCCATCGAGCGGCTCAACGGTGAGATCAAACGACGAACTGAGGTCGTTGGCATCTTTCCCAACGATGATGCGATCATCCGGCTCGTCGGCGCGCTCCTGCTCGAACAGAACGATGAGTGGGCCGTCCAACGTGCCCGATACATGACGCTGGAAACCATCGGACAAATGAGCGATGATCCTCTCATCAGCCTACCAGCAGTGGCGCGCTGATACTCCCTCCGGCCAAGCCCGGAATACGCCGTGGATGTCAGTAGCTACACCACGAGATGGGACACGATCAGGAAACGAGCCAGATGTCTTGTCATCCTTTGATTTCGATAGGGATGCAGCTACCTTTCTTGCGTCGAACCCAATTATACAAAATCGAACGGGAGACTTGATCAAATCATGTTTCAGAGAGGCTATGGGCGCGTGTACCGCGAATGGTAGGTTCGGCGCCTGGTAGTAGAAAGATCTGATGCCGTTCGGCAATAGTCGAGTTGATTGTTATCCAATGCTCTGCCATGAAAGTTTGAGCAAGTCGGATCGGATTGCACCTCTACATCCCTTTTCGCCGGGCACGGAAGCAAGAACTTGTGCTTTGCGGCGGCGGCTACAAGCTCGGATGATTGGTACCATCTGGCATCGGCGGGCTTATGAATGTGAAGGCGGAGGTGAGAATGCCAGAAATCAGTATCGGGCTCCCTGTTTATAACGGAGGGCAGCATCTCCGGTCCGCTATAGATTCAATTTTAAAGCAGACGTTTTCGGATTTTGAACTTATTATCTCCGACAACGCGTCAACTGATGAGACCGAAAAAACCTGTCGTGAGCTTGCAAGTCGGGATAACAGGGTCAGATACTTCAGGCAGTCAGAGAGTATTGGCGTCGCTGATAACTTCCGCTTTGTTTTTGAGCAGGCAACCGCACCATTGTTCAAGTGGATGGCTCATGATGATTGGATCGATGGCGATTGGCTTTCTGTCCTGGTGCCGGTGGCAAAAGCCCAGCATGCTATTATTTTTGGCCACGTGCAAATGGTGACCTATGAGGGGCAGAACATGGCCCATCAAGCCAATGGGCGGGCAATGCAATATATAGGCCCGGCTTGGTGGCGTCGATTAGCATTTGCTATCGAACCCGCGAACCTTGGGAAGGCAAATATCATCTATGGCATATTCCCACGAGATGCGATCACCCCGGAAAGCCTTAGGACATTCTCTGCCTATGGCGCCCCCGGGGACGTGATGATGCTGACTGAGTGCCTCAGCCGACTACCGATTGTTTTTGGTGGACCCAGCCGCGTGTTCAAAAGGTCGCCCCCCCCGCGTCCATTAGGCGCGGTGAAGGAGAGACGTGCATCGATCTTCGAACGCACGATGTTGCGCCAATTCCTATCAATCGGTCCGATATCGTTTCGGATCGGCTATCTGCTGCTTTACCCGCTTACTATGGGCCGTATGAAGTACGAACGGAAGCTTCGTCGACTTCGCGCTCACTTTATGGGCAGTTCGCCGGCGTGACGTTCAACCTGTAGGATGATTGTGATCTCATCAATTTGTTTCCAGCAGGTGGTCGCTAAGAGTTTGGGCCGTGAATTTAAGCGGGTGGTTCGAACTCTGTGCCACGCAATTCCCACATGGAACATTGTTGGAAACGCTTAGTTTTTGCGGGCAAGCGACCGCCCCTGGGATTGGAAGGATGAATTTGTTGTGCTCCCGTTCATCTTGCTGACGCTATATGTGCGGTCCAACATTGGAGAAAGCGATGAAAGCGAAACAATTTGCCGCGCTGGTGGGCATGTCGGCCTTGCTTTTGGGAACGAGCATCCTGCCTGGACCCGCAGCGGCCCAAATGGAATTCGACCTCCGCGACGGCGGTGTTAGAATCGTGAGGCCGGGCGATGACAGGCGATATTATCGTGAGGATAGACGATCTGAGCGCAGATATGCTCAACCCGGTTGCAGTCCCCGCCAGGCCTTGGCCGCAGCTTCCCGGTATGTCGATGATCCGCGTATAAGGTATGTGAACCGCGCATTTTATGATATCGAGGGTTACGGGAAGCGTGGCAGCAAGCGTGGCCGCCCGGACGGTGTTCGAATATCCACTGCCCCTGATTGTGAAAGATCAAATTAACATCTGGTTCCGGTCGAACTCGGTATTAGCCTTGTGGCTAGGCTATTTATTCCATGGGCGCTGTTTGCAAGCACCGCTCATGACATCGTTGTTCACTCTGGACCCAAGATATGCATTGCGCCGTGTCGGCATCGGTGAAATTGCAACGGGTCCTAGTTGGATAAAGCCCACCCCTCTCGGCAGAGAGGCCGCGACGTTTTGCTTGGGCTTGGCGCGAGCCCGTGGGCGTTGCGCTGTGGTCACCCCAACTCCCCTCCCGTTCAAGGTGTTCAATATTAGCGCGGAGATCGGTTGCCACCCGGTCGAAAAAGGACACCAAGGCGTTGAAGCTTCGGTCCTTTCGTCGAGCATCGCATGGTTCTGCGCAGGCTCAGGCCATCGCCCATCCCTTTGCGGGAATGCAACAGGCAGTCGGAATCGTCTTTCCGAAGGTGGCAAAATGAACGACAAACGTTTAATACGCCCGCATATGCGCAAACTTCCGGCGAGCCTGCCGGAGCGGGAAACCCTATTGAACGCCAAGAAAAATAAGAAACACCATGTAGACTCGGATACTGTGACCAGCGTCCTAAAACGGGTGATCGCCGAAAACGGCAAGGATCATATCCGTGGCTATGCCTTTGCGATCTTCTGTCTGGTTGGGACCGCCATGTCCACTGCCTTTACCGCCTGGATCATGGAGTCGGTAGTCAACGAGGCTTTCGCAAACAAGCGTGCAGATATGGTCCTGGTGATCTGTGGAACGATTTTTGCGGCCTTCGTCATTCGCGGCCTTGCGACCTATGGTCAGGCTGTGACGCTTTCCAAGATAGGCAACAATATCGTTGCCCGTTATCAGCAGCGCCTGTTTTCGCATCTCATGAAGCTTTCGGTCGGCTTTTTCGCAGAGGCTCGTTCCGCGCATCTTGCCGCACAGCTCAGCCAGAACATCGGCGGCATAAGAGATGTTCTCAACCTGATCATCACGTCGACCGCCCGCGATCTGCTAACCCTTGTCTCGCTGATTGCCGTCATGGTTTCAAAGGACTGGGTGCTCTCGCTGATCGTGTTTGCCGTGGCGCCCCCTTTGATTTTTGCGCTCCGCTACGTGTCACAGCGGCTGCGCAGCGTGACGCGCGAAGCGGTCGAGGTGGGCAGCAAGGTGCTTGGCGCCATGCAGGAAACGATCCAGGGTATCACCGTGGTCAAGGCATTCACGATGGAGCAGCAACTGGAGCAGAAGGTTCGACGCATCATCGAGACCTCCGAAAGGCAAAGCAACCGTATTGCCCGCCTCTCGGAGCGCACCGCACCGCTCACCGAGACGTTCGCCGGCGTGGCGATCTCCAGCGTGATCGCCTACGCAGCGTTCCGCTCGATCTATGACAATGTCCCGCCTGGTGCGTTCTTCGCCTTCATCACAGCGCTTCTGATGGCTTACGATCCTGCCCGCCGGCTTGCCAGAATGCAGGTCCAGATTGAACGCGCCGTCGTCAACGCCAAGATGATCTACAGCTTGCTCGATATGCAGCCGTTGCAGCGGGAAAAACCGGACGCACCGGATCTCATCATCACCAATGCGCAAATCGAACTGAAGGACGTCGGTTTCGCCTATGGAAATGGCACACCCATCCTGCGAGGAGTCAGCCTGATCGCGGAAGGCGGCAAGACGACGGCGCTGGTCGGTCCCTCCGGTGCCGGAAAGTCAACTATCATCTCGCTAATACCGCGTTTCTATGATCCCGCCGAAGGTCAGATTCTGATCGACGGACAGGATATAGCTGGTGTTACCAAGGCGTCGCTGCGGCATGCCCTCGCCTATGTGACGCAACAGCCTTATCTATTCGAAGGGACAATCCGCGACAACATCCGCTACGGACGGCCGGAGGCCACCGATGCGGAAGTCGAGGAGGCCGCGCGGCAGGCCTATGCCCATGACTTTATCCTCGCGCAACCGATGGGTTACGACACGCCTGTCGGCGAAAACGGCATGACCCTCTCGGGCGGGCAGCGGCAGCGGCTTTCCATCGCCCGCGCATTGGTCCGCAACGCACCCATCCTACTCCTTGATGAAGCGACCTCCGCGCTCGACAATGAATCCGAAGCAGCCGTACAAAGAGCGCTCGATTCGACTATGCGGGGGCGGACCGTCGTCGTCATCGCCCATCGCCTGTCGACGATCGTCAACGCTGACAAGATCATTGTCATGCATGAAGGCCGTGCGGTTGAAGAAGGTACGCACGAAGAGCTCGCAAAGCGCAAGGAAGGCCTTTATGCCCGCCTGAACAACCTGCAATCGTCCGATACGCTTGTCGTTGAATGAGCTAAATTAGAGCGGCAGTGGCGCTCGCCGCTTCGCATAATGGCGGCAATCATCCGATAGCCCTGTCCTCATGCCGTTCACAGGCGTTCCCAGCTGGCCGGAACGATGTCCCTGTCATCCCTGTCGGATGCGCGGAACCATTGCCTCGGCGCAATCACATGCTTATCCGGGCGCGGGTTAAGCCATGCGCCCCACCAGCTGAACGAGCTATTAGCTATGATATGCGCGTGGCATGCAGCCATAATGTGCATATCCTCCCAATCCCGGCCATCGTCCTGGGGTTCGATAAAAACCATTGGGCGCGATGATTGCAAGTTGTGCTTTGCCCATTGCGGTTCGTCCGAAAAGACGAAGAATGAGGCGTCGCGGGCGCGGTCGAGCATGCGGCGCATCGCCTCGTGGTACCAAGGCGGCTCGCATGTGCCGTGAACTGCATTTGCCGAAGGGCTTGTGACGTAGTCACCACGCCGGACATGAATGGAAACCGGCGTGGTGGCGGCGCGGATCCGGGCGAGTACGTCTTGTCGCGCAGGGCTCAACCGAGACTTCAGACTGAAGTCGCTGCGTATAGCGTCAGCCGATGATGCGAAATATTGTTCGCTCTGCCAATAGCCGGAAAGATGCAACGATCCGCGTAAGGTTGGGATCCTGCTATCGAATGAGAGACCGTTCTCGACGATCCGCTCGCAGCTTAAGCGGTCATGCTTGAAGGCCGACGCGACCTTGCGGAAGAAGCCCCTTTTCGGTTTTGCAGGGACTTCATGGGGCTTCGCGATCGCTGCCTTTATGTTGAACTGATCTAGGGCGAAGGGCCGCAGCTTGTACGCGGCCATCTCGATCAGATCCAGTTTCAGCTCGGCTTCGTTCGCAATCGCCAGGGCACGGCCGGCCGCATACTGAAACATCTGGTTGCCCAGGCCACCAAGGATACGCGTGATGATCATAGGTTGCTCTTTCGCTGCTGCCATCGCCCGATGTTAGGTAAATTCCAGACAAAGCGGCCGATATCGTCGCCGGCCCGGTAGATGGCCCTCAGCTTGCGGAAGCGTCGCGACTTGCGCTCGCGCGTCGTGCCCTGCCAGATGTCGGATTGCTCGGCCGCTTCTGCGGTGTGGGTCACCGGCAAGGGCGAAATGCCGTAACTGCCGACGCCGTGTGTCCAGAAACGGTCCAGATGGCAATCCACCGGCTCGAACCACACATCGGCCTTTGCCAGAAGCTTGGCAGCCGCCTCCGGAGACACCGCGTAACATGAGGTGCCATGCGGCCCTATCTTGAATCGGATAATCTCCATGCCGGACCCGGACGTTTCACAAACACGAAAACTGCGCTGCTTGTGCCCGGAAAACCGTATGAGCCCGTATGTCCCGATTTTGTCCGCAGCATACCGGTATGCCTCGAGGAAATTTCCGTCGATGGAGACGTCGTCCTCGAAGATCAGCAGGGCCTTGTCGTCCCTGACGCTCCGTTCCCAGAGCAGGTAATGACTGGCGTAGCAACCTAATTCGCCAGCGTTGAGGATGAAGCCGCGCCTGATTTCTGCAAGCCTCGGATCGAATTTTTCGAAAAGCGGATGTCCGTTACGGCCCTCGACGGCATCGAAAAAGCTGTAGGGCAGGCCGAGTGGCCCAAGCGTCTCGATCATCTTTGCGCGACGGTCGGCGGAGCGCTCAAGGTTGACGACGACGATTTCAAGCGCATTATCTTCTGCCATATACCAGTCACCGGCTGTGATTTCAGGTTAGCTTTCTGCTTTCGGCGCATATCGTTGTCAATGCATGATGATGCTTGCGACTAACGTCTCGGTGACGACTCGGGCTCGGTCAGCAGGCGCGATGCGGCTACCTGAACAAGTCGGCGAGCTGTTGAACCCGTTTCCGGATCGAGTTCCGGAGCTTCAGGCTTTTCGGCCGAAACGACTTCTCCGGCTTCAGGGACGATATCCTCGGAGGTGCGGCCCCATTACGCTGCCCGACAACTTCCTTGGCAATTCCCGAGAGGATTGCAAACAGATTGTGCTCGTTGAGAACCCGGCGACGTGATTCCTCCAGATAGGGCAAGGCGCGTTCCGCCGTGTCGGATTCGATCACGTGCTTGATCACCCGAACGGCGTTCTCATGATCGAGGATGTCGATCCTCGTCAGGGCCTCTTCGGGGAAATACTCCAGGATGTTTCTGCTGCCGTGATAGATCGGATAGGTAAGCGTCAGAAATGGATCAGCAAGCTTTTCCGTCCAGTAGTGATCAAATGTCGAGTTTTCGATCGCGATGTGATATCGATAATCCGAAAGTACATTCACCTTGTCGGTAAATTCGTTGATCCCCCGCCCGAAAACGTCGATCTCATTGCCGAAATATGACTTTATGCGCTCGACGAATGCAAGTCGATCGCGATGCCCTTGGGTATAGGCTTTGTTGGACGAGACAATGGAAACCTGTTTCGTCTTAACCGGGCGAAAGGTTTCGAACTCGGACCAGCCAATACCTCGCGATTTCAGCTGCCCCGGCTTCTCCCAAATCCCGACATGCCATGGCAGTCCAACTTGCGACAACCTGACATTCGGATGACGCGTCCCGATATCCGTCGTCAACACAAGGTCGAACTGGGACAAAAATCCTCGACGATAGGTTTTAACCGTGCTGGGTTCCGAAGCAACAAAGACCCGATACGATGCTTTGACGGCGGGTAAAGGCTTCGGCAGCACGTCGTAGACGAACAGCACGTCGCACTCCTGCCCATCCCAAGCAAGGGAGAAGCGGACCTCATCCCACTCAGACACGAATAACGGAAACTGGCGGGACCAAATTTCCCCATCGGGCGCTGCCGATACGAAGCCCGCGTTTATCAATTCAAAGATCCATTGTCCATATCATTCTTGTAGAGGCCGCAACTGCATCCTACTCTGCGCCGGCAATACTTACCTCCACTTGCAGGTGAAAGTCCACCGCATCGTCGTGTCATTTTTCCTATTGCTTGGCAGACTATCCGGCTTTAGATCTAGCGTCCGTGCAACAGATTTAGACTTTGCGCGTTACAGGGCATCGGTTCAATCTGCGAGCTGCCGAAAAAACCGGAGCCGTGCCAATTGCCGTTGTGCGCAATTCTTGATCGCTGGAACGACCAATCCCTCGCCCGGCAGTTTCTGCTGGCGGGTGGATTGGTTGCCTTCGCGGCGATGCTTCTGGTCGGGGCCTATGTGACGAGCCTGATCGAGGCGGCGGTCACCCGCAATTCGGCGGCTTCCACCGCCCTTTATGTCGACAGCATCATCGCTCCGCTGCTTCCCGACATGAAGACCAACCAGACGCTCGACGACGTCACCACGCGCGCGCTCGACGAAACCTTCGGCCAGGGCGCCCTCGGCGGCAAGGTCATATCCTTCAGGCTCTGGCGCAGGGACGGCACGATCCTCTATGCGACGGACAAAAGCATGGTGGGACAGAAATTCGGGCCGAGTGAAGGCCTGCAAACCGCATTTTCCGGGCAGATGGTGGCGCGCTTCGGTCTGGCCGAAGACCCCGAAAACAAGATCGAGCGGGCGACCGGCATGCCACTTCTCGAAATCTACAATCCCATCCTGCAGCCCTGGTCTGGAGAGGTCGTCGCGGTCTCGGAGTTCTACGAGGTTGCGGGCGATTTCGAGCGAAGCCTTTATCAGGCCCAGCTTCGAAGCTGGGCGGCGGTCGCCGGCGTCACGCTCGCCTTCTTCCTGATCCTTTCGGCGATCGTTTTCCGCGGCAGCCGCACGATCGACCATCAGCGACAGGCGCTGACGCAGCGGGTTGCTGAACTCTCCGACCTGCTTTCGCAGAACGAAGCTCTTCACGCGCGGGCCCAGCGGGCCTCGCGGCGCGCCACCGCCCTCAACGAGAGTTATCTGCGCCGGCTCGGCGCCGACCTGCATGACGGGCCGGCCCAGCTTGTCGCCTATGCGGCACTGCGGGTGGACAGCCGGCTCCTGACCGATCCCGCAACGCCGCCGACCGCCCGCGAAGCGGAGGTCACCACCATCAAGGCCCGCCTCGACGAGGCGATGGACGAGATCCGCAGCATCTGCAGCGGCCTGGTTCTGCCGCAGATCGAGACTGCGGAGCTGCCGGAGGTGCTGCAGCGGGCCGTCAACGCGCACCGGCAGCGTACGGGCGTCGCCGTCGCGCTGTCGGTATCGAGCGGATCACGACCGCTTTCGCCCTCGGCCAAGATCTGCATCTATCGCTTCGTGCAGGAAGCGCTTAACAACGGTTTCCGGCATGGCGGCGGCATCGATCAGAGCGTCCGCCAGAGTTTCGACGACGGCAACGTTGTAGTCGAAGTTGCTGATCGGGGGCCGGGTTTCGACCCCCAACACATACGCCCGGAGGGTCTCGGGCTCGCAGGGCTCAGGGAGCGGATCGAAAGCCTCGGCGGCACATTCGAGATCATCACATCGAAGGACGGAACCACGCTCAGAATGTCGCTGAACGTGCAGGAAATGGAGCAGACCTGATGGCAGGAATAAAGATTGCGGTCGTCGACGATCATCCGTTGTTCCGCGAAGGAGTGACGCGCAGCTTCGGCGAGATCGAGGATTTCGAGATGGTCGGCGAAGGTGGTTCGCGCGACGACGCGCTGCGCATCGTGCGGGAATTGTGCCCGGACGTGATGCTGATGGACATTTCCATGCCCGGAAACGGTCTCGAGGCCGTTGCCGAAGCGCTCGATCATTGCCCAGACCTCAAGATCGTCATGCTGACGGTCTCGGAGGCAAGCGAAGACATTGCGACGGCACTGAAGCTCGGCGCAAAGGGCTATGTTCTCAAGGGTGTCGGCTCGAGAGGGCTGGCAGACGTGGTCAGAACCGTGGCATCCGGAGAGAGCTATGTTTCGCCTGCCCTTTCGGCTCGACTGATCGCCGGCCTATCGGCTTCCAGCGAAGCGCCCGCTAAGCCGAACCTTCTGTCGGAACTGACCGATCGCGAACAGGAGGTTCTGAGCCTCGTGGCATCCGGACTGAGCAACAAGCGGGTGGCGCGAGAACTCGACCTTCACGAAAAGACCGTCAAGCACCACATGACCCGCATCCTCTCGAAGCTGAAGGTGACCAACCGGACGGAGGCGGCGCTCGCTCTTCGCGATGCGACCGATCAACGATCAGCGGCCGAACGACCGTAGTCTTGAGGTATCCGAGGGGGTCGCGGTCCGGTTGACGATCGTGCGGGAATGCGAATCCCGCATCTCGTAACGGCCTTGAGATATCCGTTCTGTCGCGCCGTTGTGATGCCGGACGGTGATCGAGGGTCCCCGAACATCGACCTCGACGGCGGCTTTCGCGGGAGCAGCCGGAGCCGGAGCAGCCGGGACCGCGGGCCGCGCGGGAGCAGCGGTTGCGCTGCGCGGCGTTGTGGTTGGGCCTGCCGGGGCCGATCCTGCACCTGTACCGGTTCCGGCGGTCCCACCGGTGCCGGTATCGGTTCCGCCGCTGTTACCATTTCCGTTGCCGCCGCTATTGCCGTTGCCGGAACCGTTTCCGTTATTGTCGGAATTGCCGCCGGCATTGTCACTCCCGTTCCCGTTGCCGTTGCTGTCCCCACCGGAACCGCCGCTACCGTTTTCGCCGCCGTTTCCACCGTTGCTTCCGCCCCCGCCCCCACCATTGCCATTGCCGTCCTGGGCCGCAACGCTCGACAGCGTGACGCGCAGCAAGCCGTCCGCACCGGTCACAACCTTCAAAGGCAGCACGGTTGCAAGAATGACGGTGAGCGCTCCGCTCAAGAAAAGCATTCTACGGATCGGCATCTCTTGGCTCCTGGCTGACCATCTCCTGCTTGGGGCATTTTTGAACCGTTATGCAAGTCTAAACCGGAGGCCTGCCTTATGGTTCCGAAGCCCTAATTCGCGGTCAAAGAGCCCGCCGACCGTGACAGGGACGGTCGGCGGGCAAGGTTCTGCGCTCAAAAGGACCGATGATCGCGCAGGAACCGGGTTTGATCCCATCGGACGACAAGCGCTCCCAAAATGGCAATGCAGACAAAGCCGCGACGGGGATCGATAGCCATCTGGCCGGGAACATGCGGTGGTCCGTGACGGAAACCCCTGAAAAACCTCCAGGATCAGCTGCACCCTACCAGCGCGGGTCCTTGATTTCATCCCCCCTTGGACCTTTACCCCGCCCCATCAGACCAAAGGCCCAAAAAATGATCGGCCTGAAGTCCTGCCCTGCCCGACTGAAGCCCGAATCCCGGAACGAGCCAGGGCAGCGGAAGTTCGAGGTGTGAGTGCGGCCCACCCACGGGTTCGCAGGTCAACCAGAAAATAGAGGAAACATCATGAAACCGTCAATGAAACACACGCTCGCGATAGCGCTCCTGGCCGGATCGACGCTGTCGGTGGTACCGGTGATCGCTCAAAGTCAGGCTCAGGACAAGAGCGACGCCGCGGCTCCCATCCTGCCACGCAAAGGCACCCCAGGCTCGGACGGTTCGTCCGGCGCCAAACAGGCTCAACCGCAGCAGGATATGGGCGCCACGACACAACAGCCACAGGGTTCGACCGGCGGTAATGACAAAATGAACGCCCAGGCCCAGGGCGGTGACCAGCAGCGCCTTAAGCCGAAGGGTGATAGGGCGGCTCAGGAGAAATCCGGCGATACCACGAAGACGCAGGCCGGCGACGCCCAGTCGCCCGCCACCGACAATACTGCGCAGCAGAAACCTGCCGACCAGAGCGGCAGTTCCACGACCGCCACTTCGGGCTCTGGAACGGATGCCGGCAAGCCGGCAACCGACGACACTGCCCGCCAGAATAGCGGCGCCCAGCAACCCAGTTCCGATCAGGCTGCCACCGACAAACCTTCTAGCGAGACGACCGGCAGCATCAATATCTCGGCCGAACAGAAGACGGAGGTGCGCAATATCCTCGTCCAGAACAAGGTCGAGCCGGTCGATGTCGATATCAATGTCGATGTCGGTGTCGCCGTTCCGACAACCGTGGAGCTGCATCCGCTGCCGCCGCGCATCGTGGAGATCGTACCGGCCTATCGCGGTTACCAGTACTTCGTGCTGGCAGACGGCCGGATCATCATCGTCGACCCCTCGAGCCATGAGATCGTCTACATCCTGGTCGGCTGAGCGCTGAACGCGGGAGAAAACGATGAGTGACCGGGAACCGACAGTGATCCATACGGGCGGCGGCGGGTGGGCCGTCGCCGCCATCCTGCTGATCGTGGTCATCGGAGGCGCGCTCTTCCTGTTCGAAAGCGGTTACCTCGCAAACCGCGACATCGGCATCGACGTGACCCTGCCGTCGATCGAGCCGCCTGCGCCAGTCACGAGATAGCAGCCTCGATCGCCTCCAAGACGCGGCGCAAACCGTTCGTCCGCGTCACAACACCTAGAAGGAGAACCATCAATGAAGACCAAGATCCTTATTCTTTCCGCCGCAATGCTCGGCGTCCTCGCACCTGTTGCCTCGGCCCAGCAAGGCACCGTCAATGGTGCGGCCGGCGGCGCTGTCACCGGTGCGATCATAGGAGGCCCGGTCGGTGCTGCCGTCGGTGGCGTTGCCGGCGCAGTTGCCGGGACCGCCATCGACCCGCCACCGGAACGCGTCGTTACCTATGTGGAACAGGCCCCCGCCCCGGCATCGCCCGTCGTCATCAAGGAGAAGATCGCCGTCGGCAAGCCCATCCCCGAGACCGTCGTGCTGACCCCGGTTCCGGACAGCCCGAAATACGCCTATGCGGTGGTGAACGAACAGCGCGTCATCGTCGATCCGCAGACCCGCACGGTCGTGCAGGTCGTCCGGTAAATGCCCCCATTGCCGAAACGAGATCGGGGAGAGACGGATCCGTCTCTCCCCGATCTGTATTCAAGGGTTAAAATGGTCCGAGAGACCGCGCCCTCACTGGGTCGTGTTGTCGTCGCCAATGCCATCCACGTCGGAAAGGCGTACGAACTCGACGCCACGCCGTTTCAGGGCAACGAGCGCGCGGACCACGCCCTCGCCGGCCGCATGAGTGGGCTGGTTGATATGTGCAAGGACGACATCGCCGTCCTTGGCGGCGGCGATGCGTTTTTCGGTGACGTCGGCACCGAGCAGGGAACCGCCGTCGCCGTTCAGCGAATAACCGGCGACCCGATAGCCCATATCGCGGATCTGGCGTATGGCCGAAGGATCATATTTTGCGGTCGAGCCGCGGAACCAGCGTGGTGCGGAAAAACCCGCCGCCAGCATGGCATCGACGCCGCCTGCCACTTCCTGGCGAACCGCTTCCGGCGATCCGGCAGCGGCGATGCCGTAGATCAGGACCGGCACATCGACCGCCGGCACGTGGTTCTGGCCGTGGTTTTCCAGTTCGAAGAGGTCGAGATTCTGCAGAAAGATTGCGACCGACTGCGGGTTGTTTCTCAGCCAGCGGGCCGTGACGAAGATCGTCGCCGGAATTCTCTCCCGGACAAGCGTCGAAAGGATGCGCTCGTCGGCTTGGCCCATGCAGGCATCGAAGGTCAGCGCCACACGGGGGCGAACGGCATTGCCCGAACGCGCGACATGCAGATGCGGCTCGACCAGTTTGGGAGCGTGTACAGCATTCTGGGCCGCAGGTTTCTGTGGCGCCGGCATGTTTTCAGCCGTTGCCACGACCGGGAGAAGGGCAAGAAAAGCACAAAGAAGAAAACGTCGCATGGGATACCGATAAGGGGGGTGCCCCCTCGCTTTATCGCCAAATGCTTAAGATCGCCATGCGACCGAATGGCCCGGATAAAGAAATGGAAAAAGGCCGGGCAGTGCCGGCCTTTTGTCTTCTGACCGGGAACCCTAGAAGCGTGCCGACGCAAGCCTGTTCTGCAGCGACTTGAGGTCTTCGGCCTTGCGGGAAGCCAGGCCTTTCTCCCAGGAGATCGCAGTCTCGACGATGAGATCGAGGTCGTCGTGGCGCGGTTTCCAGTCAAGCAGCCGGCGTGCGAGCGTCGAATTGGCGACCACGCTTGCCGCGTCGCCCGGCCGGCGGGGTCCATAGCGGATTTCGAACTTGCGGCCGCCAACCCGCATCACGGCGTCCAGAACCTCCAGGACCGAGTAACCGCGGCCGTAACCGCAATTGGCGATCAGAGGCTCGCCGCCGCGACGCAGGTAGCTCAGGGCCTTCAGGTGCGCGTCCACGAGGTCGGTGACATGAATGTAGTCGCGGATGCCGGTACCATCGGGTGTCGAGTAATCGGTCCCGTAGACATCGACCCCACGGCGCTTGCCGAGTTCGGCCTCGCAGGCGATCTTGATCAGGTGGGTCGCGCCTTCGGTCGACAGCCCCGTGCGGCCAAGCGGATCGGCCCCGGCGACGTTGAAGTAACGCAGCGCCACGAACCGGAAATCATGCGCCGCGGCGGCATCGCGCAGCATCATCTCCGACATCAGCTTCGACTGGCCGTAGGGGTTCTTCGGGTGCAGGTCGGCGTTTTCGAAGACGGGGGTGTCGTCTTTCTGGTCTCCATAAACGGCAGCCGTCGAAGAGAAGACAAAATGGCGGATACCGGCGGCGACCGCGGCTGCGGCAAGCAACCGGGTATTGCCGGTGTTGTTCTCGTAATAATCCAGCGGGTTGGCGACCGATTGCGGCACCACGATCGAGCCCGCGAAATGCAGGATCGCGTTGATGTCATTTTCCGCAAAGATCTGCGAAAGAACAGCGCGGTCGCCGACGTCGCCGAGATAGAAGCGCGCCTCCGCCGGCACGGCCCAGCGAAAACCGGTCGAGAGCCGGTCGAGAACGACAACTTCCTCGCCCGCGTCGAGCAAAGCCCAGGCCATGTGGCTGCCGATGTAACCCGCCCCGCCTGTTACCAGAACTGCCATGTCTATACTTCCCTGCTTTCTTATCGTTGGCAGGACAAAAACACGGGCAGTCTTCAACAATGCTTACCCGACGCTGGTTGCGCCGGGTTTATCTCGGGTCAAGGCGAATGGGCTCTTGAGCATATCGCTCGAATTTTATCGTTTGCGTGCCGGACCGGATCAGAGACGCTTGATATAGTCCGAGAGGCGGCCGGCTGCCTCTTCGATCTGCTTCGGATCGCGCAGGAAACAGGCGCGCAGGAAAAGCTCGCCGCCCATGCCGAAAGCCGAGCCTGGAGCCAGCGCCACGCCGATCTTGTCGACGATATCGAGCGCCGCACTGCGGCTGTCGGTGATGCCGTCCACCTTGACGAAAGCGTAAAGCGCGCCATCCGGCTTCAACGTTTCGACCCGGTTGGTCGCAATCAGCGCGTCGCAGAGGATGTCGCGGGCCATGGTCGCCCGGGCGATATTCGCGTTCACGAAGTCGTCGCCCTGATCGAGCGCGACCACGGCGCCGCGCTGCAGGAACTGTGCCACGCCGGAATTCGAATACTGCACCAGGTTTTCGATAACCTGTCCCATTTCGGGCGGAGCGACGATCCAGCCGACCCGCCAGCCGGTCATCGACCAATTCTTGGAGAAGGAATTGGCGAAGATGATCCGGTCGCCTTCCTCCATGATGTCGAGGAAGGACGGAGCCCTTGCGGCGCCGCCGTAATAATACCGGGCATAGATTTCGTCGGCGACGATCCAGATGCCGTACTTGCGGGCGAGCGCCAGGATGTTCTTCAGGTCCTCAAGCGTCGCTGTCCAGCCGGTCGGGTTGGCTGGAGTGTTGATGAACAGGCCCTTGGTCTTCGGGGTGATCTTCGCCTCCAGCTTGGCGAGATCGAGCGACCAGCGGCCACCGACGAAATCGAGCGGCAGGCCGACGGAATGGGCGCCGGAGATCTCGATCGCCGAGATGATGTTCGGCCAGGTCGGCGACAGGTAGATCATCTCGTCGCCGGGAGAGGTCACCGCCTGCACCGCCAGCATGATCGCGTGCATGCCGGAGCCGGTGACATAAAAATGCTCGACCGGCAGCGAGACCGAGAAATGCCGCGCGTAATAATCCGACAGCGCCTGGCGCAGCTCGGGAATGCCACGCTGCCAGGTATAGAAGGTCTCGCCGCCCAAAAGCGCCTCGGTTGCGGCGCGGTTGATGAAATCGGGGCTCGGCAGATCGCCTTCACCGGCCCAGAGCGGGATCAATCCCTCCCGCCCGCGGGCGTAGTTGAGGACCTCGACAATGCCGCTTTCGGGCGCTGCGACGGCGCGGGGGCTGAGACTGGAGATGATCGACATGGAATTCCCTTGAGGCTGTTTCCCACATCCTTAGCGCAGGAAAGCCGCGGAATCCCATGATAATCCGTGACGCGGAGATCGATTCCGCTGATGATTCCTTACCGCGTGATCAAAAGATCACTTCGACTTCAGGAGGTCGCGGATTTCGGTCAAAAGCTGGATATCGGCCGGCGGCGGGGCCGGCGCTTCGTCAGCCGACTTCTTTTCATCGGCCAGGCGCATCTTGTTCACGGCCTTCACCATCAGGAAGATGATGAACGCCAGGATCACGAAATTGATGAGAACGGTGATGAAATTGCCATAGGCAAAGACCGCACCCTGTTCGCGGGCAGCGGCGAGCGACGGCGCTGTGACCGCGCTCGACAGTGGCAGGAAATAATTCGAGAAATCGAAGCCGCCACCAGTGATCGCGCCAACGATCGGCATCACGATGTCATCGACCAGCGATTTTACGATGCCCGTGAAAGCGGCGCCGATGATAATACCGACCGCAAGGTCGACGACATTGCCCTTGGCAATAAAGGAACGGAATTCGCTGACCATTGACATCGCCAATATCCCCCATGGCTTTTCAGTTTCGGTAAAACGCAAGATAGCGCTTTCTGCGGACGTGAAAAGATGGTGTCCGCCGAAGCCCTAAATACGATCGTCTATTGGACTTTTTGCCGAGAGGCTCCCTGATTCCCAAGCGCATGCTTTTCCCCTAATGTTTGAGGCTCAAAGCCTTTTGCGGAGGAGCAATGCTTCCGGGCTGGATCATTTTCGTTTCGGCTTTCGCCTATGTGCTGCTGCTGTTTGCAGTGGCGAGTTACGGCGACCGGCGGAGCCGTGTCTTCGGCGTGCCGAAGAACGGCCGGCCGATCGTCTATGCGCTGAGCCTTGCGATCTACTGCACCTCCTGGACCTATTTCGGCGGCGTCGGGCTTGCCTCGCAAAAGGGCCTGGAATTCACCGGCATCTATATCGGCCCGATCCTCGCCTTCACGCTCGGCATGCCGATCATCCGGCGGATCGTCGAGCTTGCCAAGGCCGAGAAGCTGACGTCGGTCGCCGATTTCATCGCCGCCCGCTACGGCAAGAACTCCACCGTCGCGATGATTGTCGCGATCATCGCGCTCGTCGGCGCTGTCCCCTATATCGCGCTGCAGCTGAAGGCGGTGTCGAGCTCGGTGGCCGCCATGGTCAACCCGTCGGATTACGGCATCGGCAGCGGCAATCTCTACTTCATCGACCTGGCGCTGATCGTCACGCTGATGATGGCCTGTTTCGCGGTCATCTTCGGCACCCGCCACACGGATGCGACGGAACACCAGGACGGGCTGATCCTTGCGGTGGCGATGGAATCGGTGGTCAAGCTGCTCGCCTTTGCGACGGTCGGTTTTTCGGTCTTCTTCATTCTCTTCGATGGGCCCGCCGACCTGCTCGCCAAGGCATCGGAAAACATGCTCGTCGGTTCGGCGCTCGCCTACGAGACGCCGATCAGCCGCTGGCTGATCCTGATTGCGCTGTCGGCGTTCGCGATCATCATGCTGCCGCGGCAGTTCCACGTGACTGTGGTCGAGAACCGCACCACCAAGGAACGCAAGGTGGCCGGCGTGCTTCTGCCGCTCTACCTCATCGCCATCAATATCTTCGTGCTGCCGGTCGCGATGGCCGGGCTGATCACTTTCGGCGGCACCGGCGATGCCGACCTCTATGTGCTGACGCTGCCGCTTGCCGGGGAACTGAAGGTCGTTTCGCTGATCGCCTTCATCGGCGGCTTTTCCGCCGCCACCGCCATGGTGATCGTCGAATCCGTGGCGCTTTCGATCATGGTGTCGAACGACATCATCATCCCGATCTTCCTCAGGCAACGGCTGATGGCCGCCCGCTCCGGCCAGCGCACCGACTTTACGCGCACGCTGCTGCACATCCGCCGCGTCGCGATCTTCGGCGTTCTCATCCTCGGTTATGCCTATTACCGCATGGCCGACAGCCAGTCGGGCCTTGCCTCCATCGGCCTGCTCGCCTTCGCGGCGATCGCCCAGGTGGCTCCTGCCCTCCTCGGCGGCCTCGTCTGGCGCCGTGCCAACGCCCGCGGCGCGATCCTCGGCATGTCCTTCGGCTTCCTCGCCTGGGCCTACCTGCTGTTCGTGCCGAGCCTCGGCGGCCCGGACAATTCCCATGTGGCGACGGCTGTCCTCAATTTCCTGTTCCCCGGCACCGGCATATTCTCCGGGCCGCAGACGGACCCGCTGGTCAGCGCGACGATCTTCAGCCTGACGCTCAACATACTCGCCTTCGTGCTCGGCTCGTTGTCGCGCAATCCGCGGCCGGTCGAGCGCATCCAGGCCGGCATCTTCGTCAAAAGGCATCTGCGCTCGCAATTTGCAACGCGCGGCTGGAAGACCCGCGTCAGCGTCGGCGACCTGAAGACGGCGATCGCCCGGTATCTCGGCGAAGAACGCATGCGGCGTTCCTTCTCCAATTACGAACAAAGCGCGGGCCGCAAGTTCGGCGACGACCAGCCCGCCGACATGGCGATGATCCATTTCTCCGAACAGCTACTCGGCAGCGCGATCGGCTCGTCCTCTGCCCGGCTGGTGCTGTCGCTGATCCTGCAGAAGGCCGAGGACACCAATTCCGACACCGCCTGGCTGCTCGACCAGGCAAGCGAGGCGCTGCAATATAACCAGGACATGCTGCAGACGGCGCTGTCGCAGATGGACCAGGGCATCGCCGTCTTCGACAGTTCCGAACGCCTGACCATCTGGAACCGGCGCTTCCGCAATCTGCTGGACCTGCCGGAACAGGTCGGCCAGGTCGGCTTTCCGCTGGCCGACATGGTCGCCATCCTCTCGGAACGCGGCGATCTGGCTGCGTCGGATCAGGTCGAAGTCATCCGCCAATTCCAGACGCTCGACGCGCCATTCTCGCTCGTCCTCAACGGCGGCGAGCGGATCGTCGAGGTTCGCTCCAATGCCATGCCCGACAAGGGCATCGTCGCGACCTTCACCGACATTTCCGAGCGCGTCGCGGCCGACCAGGCGCTGAAGCAGGCAAACGAGACGCTCGAACAGCGGGTCGACGAACGCACCGCCGAGCTCACCCGCGTCAACAAGGAGCTTGCCGAGGCCCAGGCATCCGCCGACGAGGCCAATATCGGCAAGACCCGGTTCTTCGCCGCCGCCGGCCACGACATCCTGCAGCCGCTCAATGCCGCCCGGCTTTATTCCTCGGCACTGGTGGAGCGGCTCGGCACCTCCGACAACAATGGTTCGCTGGTCCGCAATATCGATTCGGCCCTGGAATCGGTCGAGGCGATCCTCGGCGCCGTTCTCGATATCTCCAGGCTCGATACGGGAGCCATGAAGCCGCGCTTCACCTCGGTGCCGCTCGACGACCTTTTGAAACGCATCGAGACCGACTACGCGCCGATGGCCCGCGAGAAGGACCTGGAATTCGTCGTCATGCCGACATCGCTGAAGGTCCGCTCCGACGCCAACCTGCTGCGCCGGCTGGTGCAAAACCTCGTCTCCAACGCGATCAAATATACGATCGACGGCAAGGTGCTGATCGGCGCCCGCCGGCGGGGCGACCAAGTGGTCATCGAAGTGCTCGATTCCGGCATCGGCATTCCGCCCTCAAAATTCCGCACCGTGTTCAAGGAATTCGCCCGGCTGGACGAGGGGGCGAAGACGGCGGCCGGCCTCGGTCTCGGCCTGTCGATCGTCGACCGCATTTCGCGGGTGCTCAACCATCCGGTCCAGCTCGCCTCCACGCCCGGTCGAGGCACCGCCTTCCGGGTGCAGGTGCCTATGGACCTGACCGCATCGCAGACAATCCATGCCGCCGACCAGTCGGACCGCCGCAAGCGCTCGCAGCCGCTGAACGGGCTGCGGGTGTTGTGCATCGACAACGAGCCGCGTATCCTCGAGGGCATGGCGCTGCTGATCACCGGCTGGGGCTGCAAAGTCGGCCAGGCGGATTCGCTGGCCGCACTCGACGACATCATCGAGCGCCGCGAACCGCCACCGGAAATCATCATCGCCGACTATCATCTTGACGATGGCAACGGCATCGAAGCCGTTCTCAAGCTCCGCCAAAAATACCAGTCGGACATCCCCGCGCTGATCATCACCGCCGATCGCACGCCCGAAGTGCGCGCCGAAGCGGAGCGTCACGACATCGGCGTACAGCACAAGCCCGTGAAGCCCGCCGCCATGCGGGCCTACCTCACGCAGGTTGCAGGGCTGAAGCGCGTCGCGGCGGAATAGTGTGAACCTCACCCAACCCAGCGTTCATCCCAGAGTCATCACGGACTGTTTACAGTAGATCAGGTCTAAACGCCCAGATTGGGCTGGAACTGTCCGGCTTTTTGCCGCGTTTAGCCGCGTACATCCTGGCCCGCAGAGGCCTTACGGACCGAAAGGCGAAAGCCCATCGGAACCGGCAAAAGACGGAGACCGCGACCGATGAAACGCTTTGATATTATTGATGGTATGCGAGGATATTTCCTCGTTTTCATGGTGCTGAACCATCTGATCTTTGCCGGCGGCTATCTTCTGGTGAAGATCAACCACAATCAGCTGGCCTTCGTTGAAGACGCCCAGGGCTTCGTTTTCCTGTCCGGCCTGCTGATCGGCATGGTCTATGCCAAGAAGATGCTGAAGAACGGTTATGCGGCTGGACGGACGGCCATCTACAACCGGGCGTTCGAGCTTTATCGTTATGCGATGGGCATCGTGCTGGTTGTGCTGGTCGCGCAGATGCTTCTGCCCGGCGCCTATTCGATCTGGTTCAATTGGCTGGGTTACACGACCTTCGACGACCCGCTGCGTCTCGCAGCGATCGCGACGTTCCTGTACCAGCCGACCTTCATGGACATCCTGCCCCAGTATATCGTCTACATGCTGTTCGCGCCCATGCTGGTGAAGCTCGTGCTGGAGGACAAGTGGCACTACGTGGTGGCCGGTTCGGTGATCCTGTGGATGGCGGCCCAGCTCGGCCTGCAGCAGATCGCCACGACACCGCTCAACGACATGGTCATGGGTGCGGACGACCAGGGCATCCGCGTATCGTTCAACCTGCTCGGCTGGCAGGTCGTGTTCTATTCGGGCCTCGTGCTCGGCGCGCTGACCTCGTCCGGCAAGATCAAGTGGAGCAATATCCTGTCGCCGGACAATACCTTCATCCCGAAGCTGGCGCTGCTGATGGTTCTCTTCTTCCTGCCGCTGCGCCTGATCACCGCGCATGAACTGATGCCGCCGCACATGATCGGCAAGTTCGCCTCGATGGAGATCCGCGCCGATTTCGGTCCGGTCTATCTCCTGAACTTCGCAGCCGTCGCCATGCTCGTCACCTGGCTGATCGTGGCCGGTCCGAAACACAAGGACGAGTGGGTGCGCCGCATCGCCGGTGCCATCACCTGGGTGTTCTCGATCAAGTACCTGCAGCTTCTCGGCCGCCACTCGCTCTATGTCTATGTGTGGCACGTCGCGATCGTCTATTTCGTCTACTATTTCGACGGGCGGACGCCGGAGCTCGACGAGTTCACCAAGACGGCGATTGCGCTGGTCTCGATCGCGCTGCTGTCGCTGCCGGCCCTGTGGCGCGAACGCGACAAGCTGTTCGGCACGGCGGAACCGGCGCCGGTCAAGGTGCAGCAGCCGGCAAAGCCCGGCGCACCGCAGCAGATGGTCATTCGGTAAGGCGACATAAGGTCAACGCAAAACAAGGGCAGCGGCTTAGGCCGCTGCCCTTTGCGTATAGGAACCCTGCAACCCACCCGACGTCATCCTCGGCCTTGAGCCGAGGATCCAGCATCCGCACCGCCAGCCCATGGATCCTCGGGTCGAGCCCGAGGATGACGGAGAACGGGGCGAGTAGCCGCTTTCCCGCGATATCCCCCGTAGACTGCTTTTTACGTCACTGCCCCGACCTGCCACGGCACGAATTCGTTGTCGCCGTAGTCGTAGATTTCGCTGAGCGTCTTCTTGCCCGAGGCGACCGCGATCACATCCTCGAAAATCCGCAGTCCCGCCTGCTCGATCGTCTCCTCGCCGGTGACGATGCCGCCGCAGTTCAGGTCCATGTCTTCCTTCATGTGCTCGTACATTTCGGAATTGGTGGCGATCTTGATGCAGGGCGATGGCTTGAAGCCCGAAACCGAGCCGCGACCGGTGGTGAAACAGATGACGTTGCAGCCGCCCGCGACCTGCCCGGTCACCGCGACCGGATCGTAGCCGGGCGTATCCATGAACACGAAACCAGGCTCCGTCACCGCCTCGGCGAACTCGTAGACGGCCTTCAACGGCATCGAACCGCCCTTGGCGACCGCGCCGAGCGACTTTTCCAGGATCGTGGTCAGGCCGCCGAGCTTGTTGCCGTGTGAAGGATTGTTGTTCAGCTCGTCGCCGTTGCGGGCGGTGTAGTCCCGCCACCAGTCGATCCGCTGCAGAAGTTTCTGGGCCACGTCCGGCGTCACCGCGCGGCGGGTGAGCAGATGTTCGGCGCCGTAGATCTCCGGCGTTTCCGACAGCACCGTCGTGCCGCCGTTGCGGACGATCAGGTCCGAGGCATAACCGAGGGCGGGATTGGCGGAAATCCCCGAATAGCCGTCGGAGCCGCCGCATTCGAGCGCCAGTTTCAGTTTCGACAGAGGCTGCGGCGTGCGCGTCGCGGAATTCACGCCGGGCAGCATTTCCTTGATGATCGCGATCGCCGCATCGATGGTCTTGCGGGTGCCGCCATGCTGCTGGATGTTCATGGTCCGCAGCCGCTCGCCCTCTTCCATGCGGTAATGTTCGAGGATCGGCGCAATCTGGTTGGTTTCGCAGCCGAGGCCGATCATCAGGATGCCGCCGAAATTCGGATGCCGTGCATATCCCTGGATGGTGCGGATCAGCAGCCGGTAACCTTCCGACTTGTTGTTGAGCGCGCAGCCGCCGCCATGGGTGAGCGCCACGACGCCGTCGATATTGTCGAAACCGTCCAACCCGCCGAGGCGGTTGAAATAGTCGGCGATGTAGCGGGACACCGTGGCGGAACAGTTCACCGACGAGATGACGCCGATATAGTTGCGGGTGCCGGCGCCGCCAAGGCCCCGGTCGTAACCCATGAAGGTGCGCCGCTCGGCGTCCGGCAGCATGCCCTTTTCCTCGATATCGACGCTGAACTGGTGCTCGTGCTCCGAGGGCAGCATCGCCAGGTTATGCAGGTGCACATGGCTGCCGGGGGCGATGTCCTGCGTTGCGACGCCGATCACCTGCCCGTATTTCTTGACCTCGCCACCGTTCGGTATAGCCCTGATCGCCACCTTGTGGCCGCGGCCGATCAGCTCGCGGGCCGCAACGTCGCCGAAACCGGTCGGCGCGCCGGCCTGCATCGGCCGCCGCGCGACACCCACGTCGTCGATCGGGTTCAAGATGATGATGGGTGAAGCCGCAAAGTCCATTTTTTTGTTTCCTCCCGAAACAGCCACAGGAATATCACCGTGTCTCGTGGTTCATCCAGCGCTGTTTCGATTCCTCCAGATGTGCATGCATCATCGCCTGGGCGAGAAGCGGATTGCGTGTTTCCAGCGCCGCATAGATCGCCTCGTGTTCGGCCAGCGCAGCGCCCCAGGTTTGCGGGGTCTCGAACCTCACCCGGATCTGCGCCGACATCGGGCTGTGGCGCTCGTCGAACAGGTCGCCGACGATATGCGCCAGTACCGAATTGCCCGACTGGCTGGCGATGGTCAGATGGAAAAGCCGGTCGAGATCGAGCGCCTTGCGCCCTTCGGCGATCTCGGTGCGCATCTGGTCAAGCGTCTGGCGCAACGATCGCAACGTCTCCGGCGTGATCCTTGCCGCTGCGAGCAGGATGACCGCGCCTTCGACGGCGGCCCTTGCCTGCATCAGCTCAAGCGGGCTTTCGCCCATGGAGCCGCTTTGCCATGGCCGGCGGTCCGGCTCGGCTGTCACGTAGATACCCGACCCCATTCGGATTTCGACGCTTCCGTCGATCTCGAGCGCGATCAGCGCTTCACGCAGGGACGGGCGCGAGACGCCAAGCTGCTGGGCAAGCTCCCGCTCGGCCGGCAGGCGCGCGCCGGCCGGAAACTGGCCGCCCTGGATCAGCACCCGGATCTGGTCGGCTATCTGCTGATACAGCCGCCGCGGTTCTGCCGTCTTGATGGGTCCGTTCATGAATTCGCCGTCCTGACAATGTGGCCTTACCATATCAGGAGGCGTGCGGAGAGCAACAATGAAATTTTCATCGTTGATTTTTAACGACTTTATTCACTTTCGCCTGTTGTTCCTTTTGCCGTCACGGGTCTGCGGCTAGGTCCTGAAAAAATTGGCTTGACCACTTCCGCCCTCAGGTTTACCCATTATCAACGCCGGAGGGAGGAGCCGCCGGCGAATGGGCCTGACCGGCCCGGGGAGGCAAATGTGGAAAACCGTCCGGCCGAGCTTGGGCAGACTATGCATGGCGCCGCCATGCTGCCGGGCCGTGCCGCATCGGCTTCGACGACCCAGCCGCTGCTCCGCCTCGACAATATCAGCAAGGACTTTCCGGGCGTCAAAGCGCTCGCCAACGTCCATTTCGACCTCCGCCGCGGGGAAGTTCATGCCGTCTGCGGCGAAAACGGCGCCGGCAAATCGACGCTGATGAAGATCGTCAGCGGCGTCTACCAGCCGAGCGCCGGCACGATCACCTACAAGGGCGAGGAACGGCATTTCTCCTCGACGCGGGAATCCGAAGCCGCCGGCATCGCCATCATCCACCAGGAACTCAACCTCGTGCCGCACCTGACGGTAGCGGAAAACATCTATCTTGCCCGCGAGCCGCGCCGTGGTTTCCTCGCAGGAAGCCTCCTCGTCGACCGCAAGAAGCTGCGCGCCGACGCCAAGCGCTGCCTCGACCGGCTCGGGGTCGACATCAATCCGGATCGTCCGGTGCGGGGCCTGTCCGTCGCCCAGTGCCAGATGGTCGAAATCGCCAAGGCGCTGTCGCTCGACGCCGAAGTGCTGATCATGGACGAACCGACCTCGTCGCTGACCGAGCAGGAGACGCGGCTGCTGTTCAAGGTCATCCGCGACCTGAAGGCGTCGGGCGTCGGCATCGTCTATATCTCGCATCGGCTGGACGAAATGTCCGAGATCGTCGATCGCGTCACGGTGCTGCGCGACGGCCGCTACATCGCCACCGACGATTTTGCCGCCACCAGCATCGACGCGATCGTCTCCAAAATGGTCGGCCGGTCGCTGGAGGAGAAGTTTCCCGAACGGACCTCGGTTGCGAGCGACGAGATCATCTTCTCGGCGCAAGGCCTTTCGCGCGCCGGCGTCTTCCGCGACATTTCCTTCACGCTGCGCCGCGGCGAGATCCTCGGCTTTGCCGGCCTGATGGGCGCCGGACGCACGGAAGTGGCGCGCGCTATCTTCGGTGCCGATCCGCTCGACACCGGCACGGTCACCCTGCATGGCCATACGCTCACCATCACCTCGCCGCGCGATGCGATCGCCGCCGGCATCGCCTATCTGTCCGAGGACCGCAAGGCGCAGGGGCTGGCGGTCAAGATGCCGGTCGACGCCAATATGACGCTCGCCAACATGGAGGCGGTCTCGAACCGCTTCGGCCTGATCGACTTTGCCAAACATGCCCGCGCGACGAAGGAATACATCGATCTCCTGAACATCCGCACGCCCTCGATCAAGCAGCCGGTGCGGCTGCTTTCGGGCGGCAACCAGCAGAAGATCATCATCGGCAAGTGGCTGTTCCGCAAGTCGAAGCTGCTGTTCTTCGACGAGCCGACCCGCGGCATCGACGTCGGCGCCAAGCTCGCGATCTACCGGATCATGGACGAGCTTGCGGCAAACGGCATCGGCGTCGTGCTGATCAGTTCCGAGCTTCCGGAAATTCTCGGCATGACCGACCGCGTCGCCGTCTTCCATCAGGGCCGCATCACCGGCGTGCTGGAGACTGCGAAAACCGACCAGGAAGAGATCATGCGATACGCCTCCGGCTACGCTCGGTCGGCAGGATGAGGGCATAACATGGCTGACATTACCGAAATTACCAAACAGAAGAGCGGCACGTTCAGCGACCGCCAGAAGGATATCATCCAGAAATTCGCCGCGCTCGGCAGCCTGTTCGTGCTGATCGGCGTGTTTTCGGCGACCAGCAGCGCCTTCTTCACCATCGACAACGGCATGACGGTGGCGCTGCAGGTGACCTCGATCGCCTTTCTCGGCATCGGCGCCACCTGCGTCATCATCACCGGCGGCATCGATCTGTCGGTCGGTTCGGTGTTGGCGCTGTCCGGGGTGGTCGCGGCGCTGGTGGTCAAGGATTTCGGAACGCCCGTCTGGCTCGGCATGATCTGCGGCATTCTCACCGGCTCGGCCTGCGGTTTCATCAACGGCATTCTCGTCACCAAGATGAAGCTGCCGCCGTTCATCGCGACACTCGGCATGATGATGATCGCCCGCGGCGTGGCGCTGCAGATCACCGGCGCGCGGGCCGTCTCGGGGCTCGGCGAATCCTTCGGCGAGCTGGGCAACGGCTCACTCTTCCGGGTCGTCACCATCGGCGACGACGGCTTCCCGACCATCGTTTTTCCCGGCATCCCCTACCCGGTCATCCTGATGATCGCAATCGCAATCGCCGTCTCCTACATGCTCAACCGCTCGGTGCTCGGCCGGCATATCTATGCGGTCGGCTCGAATGCCGATGCGGCGCGGCTTTCGGGCGTCAATGTCGCCCGCATCGTCAGCTTCACCTACGTTCTCTCCGGCACGCTGGCCGGCCTGACCGGCTGCGTGCTGATGTCGCGCCTCGTCACCGCCCAGCCGAACGAGGGTGTGATGTACGAACTGGATGCGATCGCCAGCGCCGTCATCGGCGGCACCTCGCTGATCGGCGGCGTCGGCACGATTTCCGGAACCGCGATCGGCGCCTTCGTGATCGGCATCCTTCGCAACGGCCTCAACATGAACGGCGTCTCCGCCTTCACGCAGCAAATCATCATCGGCCTCGTCATTCTGGTCACCGTATGGATCGACCAGCTGCGCAACCGCCGCTGAGATAAGGGCACGCGGACCTTTACCCGCGAGACGTCAAGGGAGTGAGGAGCTCTCTAAAAAACCGGCCGTTTCAGGCCAACGAAAAGAGGAGGAAGACATGAAAAAGCTTGCTGCCGCACTGCTGACATCCGTGATCGCACTGACCGCGTTCTCGGCTCAGGCTGGCGAAATCGCCGTCATCGTGAAGACCGTCAATTCCACTTTCTGGCAGAATGTCCAGAAGGGTGCCGATGCCGCCATGAAGGCCGGCGGGGGCAGCAACACCATGACCTTCCAGGGACCGGCTGCGGAATCCGCGATCGCCGACCAAGTCAACATGGTCGAGAACGCCGTCAACCGCAAGGTTTCCGGCATCGTGCTGGCGCCGTCCGATCCGGACGCACTGGTTCCGGCCGTGAAGAAGGCCTGGGAAGCCCGCATTCCGGTTATCATCGTCGACTCGCTGCTCGCCAAGGGGTCCGAGCAGTATTACCAGTCGTTCCTCGCCACCGACAACAAGAAGGCCGGCGAGCTTGCCGCCAAGGCACTGATCGACAAAGTGGGCAAGGAAGGCAAGATCGCCGTGATGTCCTACGTCGCGGGTGCAGGCTCCGAAATCGGCCGCGTCGGCGGATTTACCGACTACATCAAGGCGAACTCGAAGCTGACGATCGTGGGGCCGTTCTACTCGCAGTCCCAGATGGCGACGGCGCTCAACCAGACGACCGACGTACTTGCCGCCAATTCCGACCTCAAGGGCATATTCGGCGCCAACGAGCCGACGGCTATCGGCATGGGCCGCGCGCTGAAACAGTCCGGCAAGGCCGGCAAGGTGGTCGCGATCGGGTTTGACGGAAACCAGGACCTGCAGGAATTCGTCAAGGACGGAACGCTTTCCGCCATCGCGGTGCAAGGTTCGTTCCAGATGGGCGAACTCGGCGTCAAGACCGTGCTCCAGTCGATCAACAAGGAGAAGGTCGAAAAGTTCGTCGATACCGGTGTCGTCGTCGTCACCAAGGACAATATCGACAAGCCGGAAGCCAAGAACGTTCTCTACTAACCTTACCCCCAGCGGGCGCGCATCGCGAATGGTGCGCGTCCGTGATCCTATCCCAAAAGGACTTCGGACGATCCCATGAATGTCACCGAGCGCCGCAAGCTGCCCCACGCCTCCGTCGAATTGACCCAGATGGCGCTCGGCTGCGCGCAGATGGGCAGTCTTTACCACAAGACCTCTTACGAGGAATCGGCCGGCGCCTTTGGAGCCGCCTGGGAGGCTGGCATCCGCTATTACGATACGGCGCCCTTCTACGGATATACGCGCTCCGAACGGCGGCTCGGCACCATGCTGACGGACCTGCCGCGCGACGACTTCGTGCTCAGCACCAAGGTTGGCCGGCTCATGCAGCCGGACGAGACGGTCAGCTCGCAGGAAGACGGATATGTCGAGCCGCTGCCCTTCCGGCCGGTCTTCGACTACAGCTACGACGGCATCATGTGGTCCTTCGAGGCAAGCCAGCAGCGGCTCGGCATCCTCAAGCCCGATATTCTCTACATCCACGATATCGGCAGCATGACCCATGGCGACCGGCATCAGCACTACTGGTACCAGCTGACCGCCGGCGGCGGCTTTCGGGCGCTGAAGAAGCTGCGTGAGGAAGGGCTCACCAAGGCGGTCGGCCTCGGCGTCAACGAATGGGAGATCATCCGCGACGCGATGCAGGTCTTCGATATCGACGTCGCCATGCTCGCCGGCCGTTATACGCTGCTCGAACAGCAGAGTCTCTCCTTCATGGACGACTGCGCCAGCCAAGGCGTCGGCATCGTGGTGGCCGGGCCGTTCAATTCCGGCCTGCTCGCCGGCAACCGCAAATTCAACTATGCGGACGCTCCGGCCGATATCCTCGCCCGCGTCGACGTGTTGCGGGCGGCCTGCGAGGAAGAGGGCGTCAGCCTGCAGGCGGCGGCATTGCAGTTTCCGCTGGCCCATCCCGCCGTGGTGACGGTCGTCTCCGGCGCACGCACCGCCGAACAGATCAGGGCGAATGTCGACTGGTTCGGGGAGGAAATCCCCGCCTCCTTCTGGTCCCGCCTGAAAGCCCGCGGGCTGATCGCCGATGGCGCGCCGCTGCCCGGTCAGGAGGGCTGAACATGCGGGTCGACGCGCATCAGCATTTCTGGCGGATCGCGGACCGGACCGGCCAATGGCCGCCGGCCGAGCTTCAGGCAATTCATCGGGACTTCCTGCCCGGCGATATGCGCCCGTTTCTCGCGGCCGCCGGCATCGACGGCACGGTGCTGGTGCAGACCATGGAGAGCGAAGCGGACACCGCCTTCATGCTCGATATCGCCGACAGCACGCCTTTCATCCTTGGCGTGGTCGGCTGGACCGACATGAAAGCGCCGGGCGCACCGGCCACCATAGCCCGGCTGGCCCGGCATCCGAAGCTCAAAGGGCTGCGGCCGATGCTGCAGGATATCGCCGACGACCACTGGATCGGCGATCCGGCGCTCGACGCCGCTGTTGCCGCCATGCGCGAGCACCATCTGGTCTTCGACGCCCTGGTGCTGCCGCGCCATCTCGAACCGCTAGTTGCCTTCGCCCGGCGACACCCTGGTCTGCCGATCGTGATCGATCACGGCGCCAAGCCGCCGATCTCTGAAGGCCGTTTCATCGACTGGTATGCGCGCATGAAAGTGCTCGCCGAACTGCCGTACGTTCATTGCAAGCTTTCCGGCCTGCTGACCGAGGCCGGCGACCAGAAGCCCCAGGCGGTGCGGCCTTATGCCGAAACCATATTCGACCTGTTCGGCCCCGAACGGGTCATCTGGGGCAGCGATTGGCCGGTGCTGAGGCTTGCCGGAGATTACCAGGCCTGGCTGGATCAATGCCTCGATATCGTGCCCGCCGACGCTCATGGCGAGGTCTTCGGCGGCAATGCCCAGCGTTTCTATCGACTCGGAGCGTAAGAGTATGCTGACTATCATCTGCGACGAACCAGGCAAACTCAGCGCCATCGACCGTCCCAAGCCTTTTCGCGGCGAGGGTGAAGTGCTGGTGAAGCTGCGGCGCATCGGCGTCTGCGGCACCGACCTGCACATCTTCACCGGCAACCAGCCTTATCTCTCTTATCCGCGCGTCATGGGTCACGAGCTCGCCGCCACGGTCGAGGAAGCACCGGCCGGCAGTGCGCTTGCGGTCGGCGATACCGTCTCGATCATGCCCTACATCTCCTGCGGCCACTGCCATGCCTGCCTCAAGGGCCGGACCAATTGCTGCCGCAACCTCGGCGTCCTCGGCGTGCATCGCGATGGAGGCATGACCGAATATCTGAGCCTGCCGGAAGCATTCGTGCTGAAGGCCGGCGGGCTTTCGCTCGACCAGGCGGCGATGGTGGAATTTCTGGCGATCGGCGCCCATGCGGTTGCCCGCGCCAGGATCGAGCCGGGACAGAGCGTTCTGGTCACCGGCGCCGGTCCGATCGGGCTGGCGGTCGCGATCTTCGCGACGCTCGAGGGCGCAGCGGTGACGCTTCTCGACAGCCGTGGCGACCGGCTGGACTTCGCCCGCCAGCAGCTGGGGCTCACCTCCACGGTTCAACTTGGTCCGGACGACCAGGGGCAGCTCTCGGCGCTGACCGGCGGCGACTTCTTCGATGCTGTCTTCGACGCGACAGGCAATCCGAAAGCGATCGAACGCGGGTTCGGCTTCGTCGCCCATGGCGGCACCTACGTGCTCGTCTCGATCGTTTCGAGCGACATCACCTTTTCCGATCCGGAATTCCACAAGCGCGAGACAACGCTGCTCGGCAGCCGCAACGCGACGGCCGTGGATTTCGAGCGGGTGATGCAGGCCATGCGCGAGGGCAAGATCCCCGCAGCCCTGGTCACCCATAGAATGATGCTGTCGGAAGTGCCGGAGCGTTTTCGGGGACTGACCGATCCGGCGGCAGGCGTCGTCAAGGCGCTGGTGGAAGTCTAAAGGAGGCGATGATGCAGCGAATGGGCATGGTGATCGGCATCGAGCCGCAGATGATCGCGGAATACAAGCGCCTGCACGCCGCCGTCTGGCCGGAAGTGCTCGCCCTCATCAGCCGCGCCAACATCAGGAACTACACGATCTTCCTGCGCGAGCCGGAGAACCTGCTGTTCGGAACCTGGGAATATCACGGCACGGATTTTGAAGCCGACATGGCGAAAATAGCCGCCGACCCTAAAAATCAGGAATGGTGGTCTTTCACCATCCCTTGCCAGAAGCCGCTCGACAGCCGCAAAGAAGGCGAGTGGTGGGCGATGATGGAAGAGGTCTTTCATCATGATTGAGGATTTCCTCAATCAGACTGACGGCCGGCCAAACGGTATGAGAACCGGCAATTCGAGGATAAGACATGACGATCAGACTTGATGGAAAAACCGCATTCGTGACTGCCGCAGGCCAGGGCATCGGCCGGGCGGCGGCGCTCGCCTTTGCAGAAGCCGGCGCGATGGTCCATGCAACCGATATCAATGAAGGCTTGCTGGCTGCGCTGCCGAAACTCGACAACCTGAGAACCGCAAGGCTCGACGTGCTTGACAACGCGGCCATCGTCGCCTGTGTCGAGCGCATCGGCACGGTCGACATCCTCTTCAACTGCGCCGGCTTCGTCCATGGGGGCTCGATCCTCGAGATGAAGGACAGCGATTTCGACTTCGCCCTCGACCTCAACGTCAGGGCGATGATCCGCACCATCCGGGCGGTGCTGCCCGGCATGCTTGCGAAAAAGGACGGCGCGATCATCAACATGTCGTCCGTCGCTTCCAGCATCAAGGGCGTGCCGAACCGCTTCGCCTATGGCGTCACCAAGGCGGCCGTGATCGGGCTCACCAAATCCGTCGCCGCCGATTACGTGACCGACGGCATCCGCTGCAACGCCATCTGCCCCGGCACCGTCGAGAGCCCTTCGCTGCAGGACCGCATGCGGGCCCAGGGCAATTACGACGAAGCTCGCGCCGCCTTCATCGCCCGCCAGCCGATGGGCCGGCTCGGCACTCCGGAAGAAATCGCCGAGCTCGCCCTCTACCTCGCCGGCGCCACCTATACGTCAGGCCAGGCTTACGCCATCGACGGCGGCTGGACCATCTGAGGCAATACGAGAGAACCATGACCCGCATCACCGATCTCCGAGTCTTCGATCTTCGTTTCCCCACATCGCAGAGCCTCGACGGCTCCGACGCGATGAATCCGGACCCGGATTATTCGGCGGCCTATGTCATCCTCGATACCGATAGCGGAGATCTTGCCGGCCACGGCCTGACCTTCACGATCGGGCGGGGCAACGACATCTGCTGCATGGCGATCAAGGCGATGCGGCATCTGGTGGTCGGACAGGAACTCGAAACCTTCGCCAAGGCGCCCGGGAAATTCTGGCGGCATCTGACCAGCGACAGCCAGCTGCGCTGGATCGGTCCGGATAAGGGCGCCATCCACCTCGCCACCGGCGCCGTCGTCAACGCCTTCTGGGATCTGCTCGCCAAGCAGAAGGGCAAGCCGGTCTGGCAACTGGTTGCAGAGATGTCGGCCGAAGAGATCGCCGATATCGTCGACTATCGCTACCTGACCGACGTTCTGTCGCGCGAGGATGCGCTGGCGATCCTGAAACGGGCGGAAGTGGGCAAGGCGGAGCGCATCGAGGTGCTGAAGCGCGAGGGTTACGCCTGCTACACGACGTCTGCCGGCTGGCTCGGTTATCCGGAAGAGAAGCTGCGCCGGCTCTGCAAGGAAGCCGTCGATGCGGGCTTCAACCATGTGAAGATGAAGGTCGGACGCGATCTCGAAGACGATATCAGGCGCCTGACGATCGCCCGTGAGGTGATCGGCCCCGACCGCTTCCTGATGATCGACGCCAACCAGGTCTGGGAAGTCGACCAGGCGATCGACTGGGTCAACAAACTCGCCTTTGCGAAACCCTTCTTCATCGAGGAGCCGACCAGCCCGGACGACATTGCCGGGCACCGCAAGATCCGCAATGGCATCCACCCGGTAAAGGTCGCGACCGGCGAAATGTGCCAGAACCGCATCATGTTCAAGCAGTTCATCGCCGAAGGCGCGATCGACATCGTCCAGATCGATTCATGCCGCATGGGCGGGCTGAACGAGGTGCTGGCGGTGCTGCTGGTCGCCGCGAAATACGGCCTTCCAGTCTGGCCGCATGCCGGCGGCGTCGGCCTCTGCGAATACGTCCAGCATCTGTCGATGATCGACTACATCGCCGTATCCGGCACCAAGGAAGGCCGGGTGATCGAATATGTCGACCACCTGCACGAGCACTTCGTCGAGCCCTGCATCATCGAAAACGCGGCCTATATGCCGCCGGTGCGACCGGGTTTCTCGATCGAGATGAAACCGCAATCGATTGCCGACTACACCTTCCGCGGCTAGAGCGGTTCATGTTTTGACGGAAGCATATCCTGCATTTGTGAGATAGTTGGCGCATTCGTCGGGCAGGATTGTTTCGACCAGTCTGCCGATGTGACGCCAGGTGTCATCGATGGTGCGCTTTTGT
>NZ_PVBI01000021.1:0-50758 GCF_002968675.1 Neorhizobium sp. T25_13 | reverse complement strand
CCCTTAACCCTCCCCCTTGTGGGGAGGGGTTGGGGAGGGGTCTTCGCTCCGCATCAAAACCCCTCCCGCCTGCCGGCCACCCTCCCCACAAGGGGGAGGGTTAAGGGTGCCGCACCGGCTCACTCCCTAACGCTATCTTTCAAATGATCGAGCGCCGCCCGGAGCTTCTCGATTACCTCATCCACTTCCGAACGGCTGATGGTCAGCGCTGGCGAAGCAAGCATGCGGTCGCCAGTGGCGCGTAGGATGAGGCCGTTCTCGACGCAGTGATTGCGCACCAGCGTGCCGATATCGTCAGGCTTTGCATAACGCCGGCGGGTGGATTTATCCGCTGCAAGCTGCAGGCCGCCGATCAGGCCGGTGCTTTCGGCCTGGCCGACCACCGCGTGATCCTCCAGGCTTTTCCAGGCAGCGGCAAAATAGGGGCCGATATCGTCGCGGACGCGCTCGACCAGCCCCTCCTCCTCGATGATGCGGATGTTTTCCAGCGCGGCGGCAGCCGCAACCGGGTGACCGGAATAGGTGAAGCCGTGGTAGAAATCGCCTAACTCCTCGACCATCACGTCGGCGAGGCGGTCGCTGACCAGCACCCCGCCGATCGGCAGGTAGCCGGAGGACAGGCCCTTGGCGATCGGTGCCAGATCCGGCTCGAAGCCGAAATGCTGGTGGCCGAACCAGGTGCCCAGGCGGCCGAAACCGCAGATTACTTCGTCGGAAACGAGCAGGATGTTGCGCGCCTTGCAGATGCGGGCGATTTCCGGCCAGTAGGTCTCGGGCGGAATGATAACGCCCCCTGCCCCCTGGATCGGCTCGGCGACGAAGGCGGCGACGCGGTCTTCGCCGAGTTCGTCGATCTTCGCCTCGAGCTCTCGGGCGACTTTCAGGCCGAATTCGGCAGGCGAGAGATCACCGCCCTCGGCATACCAATAGGGCTGGTTGATGTGGTGGACACCCTCGATCGGCAGGTTACCCTGTTCGTGCATCAGCTTCATGCCGCCGAGCGAGGCGCCGGCGACCGTCGAGCCGTGATAGGCGTTCTTGCGGGCGATGACCAAGGTCTTCTCCGGCTTGCCCAAAGCCTTCCAGTAGACCCGCGCCATGCGGAACCAGGTGTCGGTCGCCTCCGAGCCGGAATTGGTGAAGAAGACGCGCTTCAGCCTTTCGCCGGTATGGGAGGCGATCTTCTGGGCGAGCAATGCCGCCGGCGCCGTCGTGGTGCCGAAGAAGGTGTTGTAATAGGGCAGTTCCTGCATCTGGGCATAAGCGGCGTCGGCGATCGACTTGCGGCCGTAACCGACATTGACGCACCAGAGGCCGGCAAAGGCGTCGAGATATTTCTTGCCTGTCGAATCGTAGATATGGACGCCTTCCGCGCGCTGGATGATCCGCGCTCCCTTGGCGTTCAGCTGCTTCATGTCCGAGAACGGGTGCAAGTGATGCGCGGCATCGATGGCGGCGAGATTGGAAAGCGGCGGCATATCGGTCATGACTGTCTCTCTGCCTTAGATTGTGCCGTCAATTCTTATCGGCTACGAACAGAGTTCCGCAACACCCCGCAGAAGACATTTCCCATGGCTGACGAGACCGCCCCGCCCCGCATCGAAATCCTGCTCGTCGGCATGAACGGCGACCTGCGCGGCAAGCAAATCCCGCTCGAGGCTGAAAAGAAGGTCTGGGACGGTACGGTGCGCCTGCCCTCCTCCACCCAGTCGCTGGATATCTGGGGCGACGACAACGACGACATTACCGGCCTGTCGCTGTCGGTCGGCGATCCGGACGGGATCTGCCTTCCCGACCGGCGTAGCCTTGCGCCGATGCCATGGGCGCCTGAAGGGTCGAAGCAAGTTCTCTCGACCATGCACGAATTCGATGGCACGCCTTCCTTCATGGATCCCCGCGCCATCCTCGCGGCCCTTCTCAAGCGTTTCGACGAACGTGGCCTGACGCCGGTCGTGGCGACCGAACTCGAATTCTACGTGATCGAGGACGACTGGCGCGAGACCGGCAGGCCACGCCCGCCGGCCAGCCTCATGTATCGCGGCGAGCCGAACGGCTTCCAGCTCTACGACATGAGGGCCGTCGATGCGCTCGACGACTATCTTCAGACGGTGCGGGCCTGGGCGAAACTCCAAGACCTGCCGGCCGATGCGACGACCGCGGAATTCGGCCCCGGCCAGTTCGAGATCAATCTTCTGCACCGCGCCGACGCGCTGGCGGCCGCCGACGACTGCATCTACCTGAAGCGCATCGCCGAACAGGCGGCTAGAAAGCATGGTCTCAAATCCACCTGCATGGCAAAACCCTACGCGGAGCATGCGGGCTCCGGCCTGCATGTGCATGCGAGCATCATCGACCGGGACGGCAACAATGTGCTGGATGCCAGGGGTGGCGATCCGGTGCGGCTCAAATCCGTCTGCGCCGGCATGCTGGACACGATGCGCGATGCACAGCTGATCTTCGCGCCGTTTGCCAATTCCTACCGCCGATTCCAGCCGGGTTCCTTCGCGCCGGTCGATATCGACTGGGGCTACGGTCATCGGGGGACCGCGGTGCGCATTCCGGACGCCCAAGGGCCTGCCGCCCGCATCGAACACCGCGTCGCCGGCGCCGACGTCAATCCGTACCTGCTGCTCACCGCCATCCTCGGCGGCATGCTTTTAGGATTGGACGAAACGCTCGATCCGGGCCCTGCGACCGAACCCGGAAAGGAGCCGCCGGCCGGTACAAACAAGCTGACGCACGACTTCCTGACGGCGGTCGAGGAGTTTTCCGCCTCGCCCTTCATCGCCGACGTGTTTGGAGCGCGCTATCAGAAGCTCTATGGCGACACGAAGCGCAAGGAGGCGATCACCTACCTGCGCACGGTCTCGGATTTCGACTACCAGACCTATCTGCCGCGGATTTAGGGCTTCATCCATGCTGCGTAGAGAATATCCTTCACGTCAACAAACATAAATACATCGCCTGGCTTGAAGCCGAATGCATCACTCCAGGCGGTGGCATATGAACCGAGTTCCATGCCGAGTTCACGCAAGGCCGTCTCGTCGCCGGTCTTGGCAGCGTTGATCTCTTCCTCCTTCATCGCTTTCATGAGGTCGCTATAGGTGCTGTTCCCCTCGCTGTCGGGAATGAAGACGATGATGCCGCTCTTGTCCTCGAACTTCACCGAAAGCTCGATCTCGTCTTCGGTGAAACGCTCGCGGTTCTTGACGATCATCTGGGGAAGCACGATTGCGAAGAGGTTTTCGCGCGAAATAGCACCGTCATGGGCCTCCTGCTGCTGTTTCACCAGCTGCATGAATTCCCATCCCCTTTCGGAGATCACCTGCTTCAGCGTCTGCTTGACGGTCAGGTCGGTGACCTTGAACTGATCCGAGTCGATAAACTCCATCGCCTCGGCGGCCAGTTCGCCCTTGGCGTCCAGTTCCATGAATGCGACGCTGATCGCAAAGGCGGCCTTCAGCGTCTCTTCAGCGGGTTCTCCGGTAATACCGTTTGCCACCTTGACGAGATCGGCTTTCTTTTCCTTGTCTTCGTCAGTTTCAGCAGGCTGGGCGTTCGCCTGCTGAAGGATCAGCAGAGCTCCAGGTTGAACAGCGGAGATGGAAGTCATGCCGGCCCTCGCCCGCGACGCACCACCCTTGATGGGCATTGCCGCGATTTGTCGGGCGCTTCATGGCCAGACCAACCAATGATTCTATCAATGGTTGAAAATCTAATGTTCCCCACTTAACGAGATATGAATAAGCGGATGCAAGAGGTTGTATTGCAGGCCCTGAACTCGCTCAGATGCCGCTGCCATCCTGTTCCTGCGATTGATTGACCAGCGCATTGACCGCACACGATCGATGTTTAAGCGAATGTTTCAACCTATCTTAAATTCATGGGGGCTAAGGAAGCTTGATATTTGAAGTCTTGCGGCAAAATCGATGCATATTGTTATCGCCAAGTCACTCTTTGCCGGACTTTTGTCCCTGCTTGCATCTCTGGCTCTATCGTTTGCCTTCGTTCCGATGCTGGGCGGGGAAGTCGCCGGTGCCGGCCTGGTGATGACCATCGTTTGCCCGCTTGCTATCTCCATTCCCGCCTCGGCCGTGCTTTTTAGCCAGACAGAGCGCGTTCGACGTGCGGAAGCCGTGGCCTCTGACGCACTCGCGAAACTGGCCGCCGCCTACGAGGAACTTCACTGGCAGTCCCGCCGGGACGGGCTGACCGGGCTGTTGAACCGCAGTGCCTTCATGGAGGAACTGCAGACCTTCAGCAGGGAGGGTCTAACCGGTGCCCTTATTTTCCTGGATCTCGACCATTTCAAATCGATCAACGATCGCTACGGCCATGCGACCGGTGACGAGGTCCTTCGCCGAACCGGGCAGATACTCGCCGCGTATGACGGGCAATTCAACATAGCGGGCCGCCTCGGGGGCGAAGAGTTCGCTCTCTTTCAAGGTGGCCTGACCGTCGACGAGATGTTGAGATGGTGCAAGGATATCCGTGAACTCATCGAAGGCCTGGATGTGCGCTCCGCCTCACGATCGACCGTTCCGGTGTCGGCCAGCATAGGAGCTATCCACTGTGCTTCTGGCTTCGATCCTCTTGAATGCCTCAGAGCCGCCGATGTGAACCTGTACGAGGCCAAATCGCTCGGGCGAAATCGGGTCGTTTCATCCATCTGAAGAGGCGGCAGAACGGTTCGGATACCGCCGCGAACCCGCTCAGATGCCGCTGCCGTCCCGTTCCTGCGTCACACGCTCCTGCGGCCGGTTGACCAGCACGGTCAGCTCGCCCGCATGGATCTTCAGGAGCACGTCGCGATCCATGGGCAGCAATTCCCCGTCGATGACGCAGCGGATATCGTGGCGCTCGCGGGGGAAGTGCAGTTCCAGTTCGGTCGCCGTCATCGCCGTGACGGCCGCGTTTTCCTTCAGCCGGCCGCGCATGATATCGAACGTCAGCCGCACCACCCCCGCCGGCGTCAGCGGATCGGCGACATAGAAGCCGAGATGGCCGCCGGTCAGGCTGTCGGCGAACATCAGCGGATCGCGGCCGAATTCATTGTTGGAGACGGAAATCGCCGAGACCTTGCGGTGCCCGATCTTGCCGCCGGCGTTGAACTCCACCTCGAATTCCGGCGGATTGAACATGACGCCGATCGCTGCCCGCGTGCTTGCGCGTATCTTGCCCAGCCGCGAGGCGAAGGTCATCGAATTGCGGTAGCGCACCATGCGCGCATGCATGCCGGCAGAAAACTGGTGCACGAAGCTCTTGCCGTTGGCGCTGGCGATATCGATGTTTTCCGGCGTGCCGTCGGCCAACGCATCCAGCACCTGCCAGATATCGAGCGGCAGTCTCAGCGAGCGGGCGAAAAGGTTCATGGTACCGGCCGGAACGACGCCGAGCGTCAGGCCGCTTTTCCAGGCGATGCCGGCGGCCGCGGAGATGGTCCCGTCCCCGCCACCGGCGATCAGCCCTTCGACGCCGGTCGTCGAGGCCGCCTTTTCCATGGTCGCGACCACGTCCTTGCCGGACACCACATGGCATTCGATCTCGTGACCGGCCGCCTTGAACGTCTCGGCTGCTCGAGCACAATAGGCGTCCATATCGGTTGTTCGGAAGGTACCGCCATCGCGGTTGAAGACGGCAAAAAGGTTCATTTGATCTCGCTTGCAGAGGAGCGGATTTGGCGCGGGACAACGGCCCATCAGAGAAATGGTTGCGACCCGGACCTTTATCAACAAGCCCGCCGTCGCTTCAGGAAAAAACTCACAATCCCGTGAGGGCGCGCCTGAATAAATGGCGGATACTACCGCAACGCACAATGCCATGTTAGTCTGAAGCCCGGTCGTTTCGATGACCCGCTCACCTCCAGAGCGGGTGGATGCCTCCCACATCCTACCCGCGTCTTTTTCCAGCAGATTCAACATTATGACCGATACTGCCGCCGATTTTCAATCCGCACGGGACCGTTCGGAAGCCCAGGATTTTGATGGTGCACCCGCTCTTTCGCGGCTCGCCGTCATCCTGATCGAGATCGCATTGGCGGTCGGAGGCTTCGGCATCGGCACCGGCGAATTCGCCATCATGGGCCTGCTGCCGGATGTCGCCTCCACCTATCAGGTCAGCATTCCGATGGCGGGGTACGTGATCAGCGCCTATGCTCTCGGCGTCGTCATCGGTGCGCCGATCATCGCGGTCGCTGCTGCCCGGATGACGCGGCGGTCGCTGCTGCTGATCCTGATGACGGTGTTCGCGCTCGGCAACATCTTGAGTGCCATGGCACCGGATTTCTGGAGCTTTACCGCGCTGCGGTTCATCACCGGCCTGCCGCATGGCGCCTATTTCGGCGTCGCGGCTCTCGTGGCTGCCTCGATGGTGCCGCCCAATAAACGCGCCCGCGCCGTCGGCCGGGTGATGCTCGGTCTCACCGTCGCGACCCTCGTCGGCACGCCAATCGCCACCTTCATGGGACAAATGCTCAACTGGCGCGCCGCCTTCTTCCTGGTCGGCGGCATCGGCGTCGTGACGGTGGCATTGCTCTGGTATTTCCAGCCGCGCGACGCGGTGCATGAGGGCGCCAGCATCTGGCGCGAGCTCAGCGCCTTCGGCCGCGCGCAGGTATGGCTGACGCTCGGCATCGCGGCGGTCGGGTTCGGCGGCATGTTCTCGGTGTTCAGCTACATCGCCTCGACCACGACGGTGACGGCCGGAATGTCGGTCAGCATGGTGGCGATCGTGCTCACGCTGTTCGGCATTGGCATGAATGTCGGCAATATTGTCGGCTCGCGGCTGGCCGACCTGTCGCTCAAGGGCACGATCGGCGGCGTGATGCTGTTCAACATCGTCGTCATGGGCGCCTTCGGCCTGTGGGCGCAATATCCGGCCGTGCTCTGCCTCTGCGTCTTCCTGATTGGCTGCGGGTTCGCTGCTGGCCCTGCACTGCAGACGCGGCTGATGGACGTCGCCGCCGACGCGCAGACGCTTGCCGCCGCCTCCAACCATTCGGCCTTCAACATCGCCAATGCGCTCGGCGCCTGGCTCGGCGGGCTGGTGATTGCCTGGGGCTGGGGGTTTGCCGCGACTGGTTATGTCGGGGCGGCGCTGTCGCTGCTCGGCTTTGGGGTGTTTGCTGTATCTGCGGCGCTCGACCGGAAGACCGCGGCGGCCTGAGAGCCAACAGCCCCCTCACCCCGCCTCCGCTTTGCTCGGCGGACCTCTCCCCGAGGGGAGAGGATGATCGAGAGGTCGCGGCACATTCCCTCTTCTCCCCAGCGGGGAGAAGGTGGCCCGAAGGGTCGGATGAGGGGGTGGCTTGCGCTGCCGTCTCCCGTTAGAGTCCGCATGAACACGCAGCGCTTCGATGACTAAGCCGCTTTCGACGCAGCCTCTTCCTCCGGCATCACCATGTATTTCTGGCCATTCTCGCAGATGACGTGTTCCTTGCCCCAGAGGCGGAGCGCGGCGATGACCGGTTCCAGGCTGCGGCCGATCGGCGTCAGCGCATAATCGACGCGCGGCGGCACGACTGGAAATACGGTGCGCGACAGCAGACCCGCCTCTTCCAGTTCCCGCAGCTGCTTTGTCAGCATGCGCTGGGTGACCGCCGGAATGCGGCGGCGCAGTTCGTTGAAGCGCAGCGTACCGTCTTCCAGAAGATGATGGAGGATGACGCCCTTCCATTTTCCGTCGAGGAAACTCAGGGTCGATTCCACCGGGCAGCCTGGGAAATTGTCGGTCAACTTGGCACGGGGTTTCGACATGGTCAGCGTCCTTTCACGGTATACTTTTCGGTACTATAGACCAAAAATGTGCATTCTTGCGCTCCTTGAACATAGGCGCCATCTAGTCTCCGGACAACAGGACACACACCAAGGAGACGTTCCATGCGCGCCGTCGGCTTCAATACTCCCCAGCCCATTACCGCCGAAACCTCGCTGATCGACATCGAGCTGCCCATGCCGGAGGCGGTGGGCCGCGATCTGCTCGTCGAGATCAAGGCTGTCTCGGTCAATCCGGTCGATACCAAGGTGCGCCGCTCGGCAGCGGTCGAGCCCGGCCAGCACCGGATCCTCGGTTATGACGCTGCCGGCGTGGTGAAGGCGGTCGGCCCGGGCGTCAAACTCTTCAAGCCGGGCGACGAGGTCTATTATGCCGGCGTGATCAACCGGCCGGGCACCAATGCGGAATTCCATCTGGTCGACGAGCGCATCGTCGGCTTCAAGCCGAAGACCCTGAGCTTCGAGGAAGCAGCCGCCCTGCCGCTGACGGCGATCACCGCCTATGAGACACTGTTCCACCGCATGAAGGTGCAGGACAAGGTGGCGGGTGCCTGGAACGCGGTGCTGGTCATCGGCGGCGCCGGCGGGGTCGGCTCGATCGCCATCCAGCTCCTGCGCGAACTCTCCGACGTGACGGTGATCGGCACCGGCTCTCGGCCGGAAACACAAGCCTGGATCAAGGAACTCGGCGCCCACCACGTGCTCGACCATTCAAAGCCTATGGCGCCGCAGCTCGCCCAGATGGCGATCGGCGCGCCCGCCTTCGTCTTCTCCACGACCCATACGGAAAACCACCTCAAGGATATCCTGGAGCTGATCGCCCCGCAGGGCCGCCTCGCGCTGATCGACGATCCGAAGGAGCCGATGGACCTGCGCGCCTTCAAGAGCAAGGCGCTGTCGGTGCATTGGGAAATGATGTTCGCCCGTGCCGTCTTCCAGACCGCCGACATGATCGAGCAGCACAAGCTCTTGAACCATGTCGCAGAACTGGTCGATGCCAAAAAGATCCGCACGACGCTTGCTGAAACCCTGGGGCCGATCAACGCCGCTAACCTGAAGAAGGCGCACGCGATGGTCGAAAGCAACCGAACCAAGGGCAAGCTGGTGCTTTCGGGCTTCTGACGAGGCCTTGTACAAAACAAAGAAAGCCCGCCGTGGCTGAAACGGCGGGCTTTCTTAGCGGCCTGGCGGTGGATCAGGCCTGGATGACGACGACCTTGGCGCCAACCTTGACGCGGCTGTAGAGATCGACGACGTCATGGTTCATCATGCGGATGCAGCCGCTCGACATGGCAAGCCCGATCGATTGCGGCTGGTTGGTGCCGTGGATGCGGAAATGCGTGTCGTTGCCGCCGCGATAGAGATACATGGCGCGGGCGCCGAGCGGATTGTTCGGGCCGCCCTGCATGCCGCCTGCGAGTTTCCGGTATCGCTCCTCGCGGCGCTGCATGTTTGCGGTCGGGGTCCAGGTCGGCCATTCGGCCTTGCGGCCGACATAGGCATTGCCGGCAAGCGCCAGTCCGGCCCGGCCGACACCAACGCCATACCGGATCGCGCGGCCGTTGCCGAGGATATAATAGGCGCGGCGGGCCGGCGTATCGACGACCACGGTGCCGGCGGCGTGCGGGGTGACATAGGCGACTTCGGTGCGGCGCAGCTCCGGCTTGATGTTTTCGACCGGCACGGTCTTCAGCGGAAACTGTTCGTTCGGCAGCGCTGCGTAGTTCGTCTGATCGTTGATGGTGGAAGCGCAACCGGCAAGCAGAAGCGGCAGACCCGCAAGAAAGCCGCGACGAGAAATCGACATGAATGTGTCCTTGGTGCGTCGAGAGAATGACGCTGACCTTAAGAATATTATGGTTAATGAAGTGCTAAACGGGTGATCGCCCCAGTCATCACGAACGCGTCAGAAGGGTGCTGATGTAGAGATGCAACATTGCCATGCGTGAGATGGGAAATGCATCATCTGATGTGGGCGACCGGGAGGCTAGGATATGCGCACGACCATAACCGTCGACGAAAAATTACTTGCAGAGGCCAAGGAATTCAGCGGGATCGAAAATACCTCCGACGTGATCAAAAGAGCCCTCACGCTTCTCGTCCAGCACGAGGCAGCGCAGAGGTTGATCATGCTTGGAGGCAGCGCGCCGGATCTGGAAGATCCGCCACGCCGACGCTGGAACCCGGATGGCACTTGGGAGGGTAATCCGGAGTGATCTGCTTGGGGCCTCGCTCTGGCGAACTCCGCGACAGGCACGAGCCTCACATATTCGGATAGACCGGCCCTTCGCCGCCCTGCGGGGGGACCCAGTTGATGTTCTGGTTGGGGTCCTTGATGTCGCAGGTCTTGCAGTGGACGCAGTTCTGGGCGTTGATCACGTAGACTTCCTGCCCGTCTTTCTCCACCCATTCGTAGACGCCGGCCGGACAGTAGCGCGTCGAGGGGCCACCATAGACTTCCAGTTCCGAGCGCTTCTGCAGGTCCATGTCCTTGACCTGTAGATGGACCGGCTGGTCTTCCTCGTGGTTGGTGTTCGACAGGAAGACCGAGGACAGGCGGTCGAAGGTCAGCACCCCGTCCGGCTTCGGATAGACGATCTTTTTATGCTTGGCTGCCGGTTCCAGCGAGGCCGCGTCGGTCTTGCCGTGTTTCAGCGTGCCGAAGAAGGAGAAACCGAACAGCGTGTTGGTCCACATGTCGAGACCGCCGAGCGCGATGCCGAGGCCGGTGCCGAGCTTCGACCAGAGCGGCTTGACGTTGCGCACCCGTTTAAGGTCCGTGCCGATTGGCGTCGAGCGCCATTCGTTTTCGATCTCGATTACTTCGTCATTGGCGCGGCCGGCTTCGATTGCCCTGGCGATGTTGTCGGCGGCGAGAATGCCGGACAGGACGGCGTTGTGGCTGCCCTTGATGCGCGGCACGTTGACGAGGCCGGCGGAACAGCCGATCAGGGCGCCGCCCGGGAAGGTCAGTTTCGGCACCGACTGATATCCGCCCTCGGTGATGGCGCGGGCGCCGTAGGAGAGGCGCTTGGCGCCCTCGAAGGTTCCGCGGATCGCATCATGCGTCTTGAAGCGCTGGAACTCCTCGAACGGATAGAGATACGGGTTCTTGTAGTTGAGGTGCACCACGAAGCCGACGGCGACGAGATTGTCTTCCAGGTGATAGAGGAACGAGCCGCCGCCGGTCGACAAGCCGAGCGGCCAGCCGAACGAGTGCTGCACCAGGCCCGGACGATGATTTTCCGGCTTCACCTGCCAGAGTTCCTTGAGGCCGATGCCGTATTTCTGGGGCTCGCGATCCTTCTGCAGGTCGAACCGCAGGATCAACTGCTTGGCGAGCGATCCACGCACGCCCTCGCCGATCAGCGTGTACTTGCCGATCAGTTCCATGCCGCGGGTAAAGGCCGGGCCGGGCTCGCCATTGCGTTCGACGCCCATGTCGCCGGTCGCCACGCCCTTGACCGCGCCGTTCTGGTCATAGAGCACTTCGGTGGCGGCAAAGCCCGGATAGATCTCGACGCCCAGCGCTTCGGCCTTTTCGGCCAGCCAGCGACAGACAAGCCCAAGCGATACGATATAGTTGCCGTGATTGTTCATCAGCGGCGGCATCATGAAGTTCGGAAGCCGGATCGAGCCTGCCGGGCCTAAAAACAGGAAATGGTCGGCGGTGACCGGGGTCTTGAACGGATGACCGTCCTCCTCGCGCCAGCCGGGCAGCAGGGCGTCTATGCCCACCGGATCGACCACCGCGCCGGAGAGGATATGGGCGCCGACTTCCGAACCCTTTTCGAGCACCACGACGGTCAGGTCCGGATTGGCCTGTTTCAGGCGGATCGCGGCCGAAAGCCCCGCAGGACCCGCGCCGACGATCACCACGTCGAATTCCATGCTCTCGCGTTCTGGCAGTTCTTGCTCGTTCATATCCAACTCCGCTCGCCGGCCCCTTCCGGCTTTATTCAGGCAACCTGTTTGACAAAACCGCCCCGGCTTGTCGAGGCGGGAAAACGTCCTCTGCCTTGTCATTCGCGCAAATGGCGTTTCGGTTTTCTCATATTACGTTTACGTTCACGTCAATTATAGGCACCGAACCGCAGAAAGCAAGATCGACCTTTCGCAGCCTTCTGCCGCTGCTATAAAGGCCCGACAACCGATCACAGGAATTGGGGAAGGAATAGAATCATGGATCTCGGTCTCAACGGCAAACGCGCTCTCGTGCTCGCCTCGTCCCGCGGGCTTGGCCTCGGTATTGCCAAGGCGCTTGCGAGCGAAGGCGCCCACGTTCTCCTCGTCGGGCGCTCCGGGGAGCGGCTGGCGGACAATTGCAAGGCGATCAATGCCGAAGGCAAAGGGAAAGCAGACTGGGTCTGGGGCGATCTTTCCGAGGAGAATTTCGTCGAAGCGATGAAGGCTGCCGTCAAGGAGAAGCTCGGCGGTATCGACATCCTGGTCAACAATACCGGCGGGCCGACGCCGGGCACGACAGAAGACATGACCGCCGACAAGCTCGACATCTTCTTCCAGTCCATGGTGCTGCGTGTCATCACGCTCACCAACGCCCTCCTGCCGCAGATGAAGGAACAAGGGTTCGGCCGCATCCTGACCGTTGCCTCCTCCGGCGTCTTCGAGCCGATCGCCAATCTGGCGCTGTCGAACACGCTGCGCTCGGCGCTGGTCGGCTGGAACAAGACGATCGCGACCGAAGTGGCGGGTTTCGGCATTACCTGCAACATGCTGCTTCCAGGCCGCATTCATACCGATCGTATCGACGAACTCGACGGCGCCAATGCCAAGCGCACCGGCAAGTCAGTGGAGGAAATCCGCTCCGCCTCGCTGAAGACCATTCCCGCCGGCCGGCTCGGCAAGGTCGAGGAATTCGCGGCCGCCGGTGCGTTTCTCTGCTCGGTCCCGGCAAGCTATGTCACCGGCACGATGCTCCGAGTCGATGGTGGTGCGTCGCGCTCGATCTGAAGCTTGCGAAAGAGGGTTAAATCCAGGTCGTTAAACATTAAATCGAATTGGGGTGCCGCTGTTGGCGGTATCTCAATTCGCCTGAGTTAAGAGGCAAGCCGGCCCCCCAAAATTAAAGGATCGCCGGCATGATCGAAAGCGTTTCGGGGGCGACCGAGGCTACCCCGCCCAGTGTACCCTCCGCCGTGCCTCACGCCGCGGCGCCTTCCGCTGCCTCCTCGGCAGCCTCGATCTCGGCAACACTTGCGGCCGGGCAGGTCGCGACCTATGCCGGCACCTGGGAAGCAGCAACCCGGCACGCGGCCGAGACCTCGGCGATCTCCGGCCGATCGGGAAACATGCATGCGCGAAGCCTCGAGGCCGTGGACGATGTCGTGGTCCGCAATCTTCTCGACAGCCTGTCGCCTTCGAGCCGGATCGCCGGCAGTTTCTTCCTGGCCGACGGCGAAGAACCGGCACCACGGTCGCTGATCGCCACCTATTACGAAGACGTCTGACCGGAGACGTTTCCGGACGACCCGACATCACGCAAAAGCGTCTCGCGGGAGCACCCGCCCACGCCTATGATCTCCAGACCCTGCCCTCGGAGATTCTTCCATGAAATTCACTCGACTTGCGCTTTCGATCATCGGCATCCTGATGGTGGTGATCGGCCTCATCTGGATCGGCCAAGGCACCGGCGCCTTCCCCTATCCTGCCAGCAGTTTCATGATCAACCAGACGCCCTGGATCATCAGGGGCGCCGGCGTCGCGATCATCGGCCTTGCCGTCATCTGGGGCGCCCAGCGGTTCCTGCGCTAGGCCGGTTGGCAGCGCTTCTCCTGCGCAGCCAAAAGGCGAAGAAAATTAACTCCAGTTCATCTAAGCCCTTCATTACAAACCTTTAATCCGCCTTCACCAGTTAGTGAGCCGGTCGGTAAAAACTTGTCTTTTTTGCGCCGCAATAGGGGCGGTTCGATGGGCCGATACCATCGAGCACAACCACAGGCGAGCGGTCACCCCATGAAGAAGATCTGGATTTTTGCCGGCATTCTTGTTGTTGCCGGCGTTGCGGGCTGGGAGCTCCGCGATCGGATTCCCTTTCTTTCATCCCTCAGCCAGCAGGCCTCTGCCGCTCCCGGCGAAGGTCAGCCGCAGGGCCCGCGCCGGCGCGGCGCAGGCGGTCCACCGCCGGCGGTCAAGACGGTCGCCGCCACCCGCACCGCCCTGCCGATGGACGTCACAGCCTCGGGTGCGGCCAATGCCGACGAGAATACCACGATCGCCGCCCAGCAACCGGGTATCGTGGTCAGCATCGCGGCGATCGACGGCGCATTCGTCAAGTCGGGCGACCTGATCGCCAAGCTCGACGACCGCACGGCCAAGGCTGCTTTGGACAAGGACAAGGCGCTGCTCGCCCGCGACCAGGCGACGCTCACCCAGGCCCAGACGGCGTTTGCCCGCGCCAACGACTTGCTGCGCGGCAATGCCGGCACCCAGCAAACCGTCGACCAGGCGAAGGCGGCGCAGGATACCGCGGCCGCCACCGTGCAGAGCGACAATGCGGCGATTGCCTCCGACCAGATCGACCTCGACCATACCGATATCCGCGCGCCTTTCGACGGCAGGCTCGGCGATATCGACATCAGCACCGGCGCCTATCTCAGCGCCGGATCGGCGGTGGTGACGATCGCCAAATACGATCCGATCTACGTAAAATTCCACCTTCCCGAAGCCTATCTCGGTCAGCTCAAGCAGGGCGCGACGGCGAAGGCGGTAATGGTCGATGCCGTACCTCAGGGCGGCGGCACTTCGGCCAAGGGAACCTTGAGCTTCTTCGATAACACTGTCGATCCGGCGTCGGGTACGATCCTTGCCAAGGCGCGGTTCGACAATCCGTCCGGAATGCTGTGGCCGGGGCAATCGCTGAATGTCACCGTGCATTTTGAGAGCGACGCCGAGGACATCGTGGTGCCGACGGTGGCGGTCAATCCGGGCGTCGATAGACCATTCGTCTACGCGGTCGGCGACGACAGACGAGTGCATGTGACACCGGTCACGGTGGCGCGTTCCAACGGCCCGGACACGGCGATTGCCAGTGGGTTGACCGAAGGCGCGCATGTGGTGGTCGAAGGCCAGGTGCAGCTCGTCGATGGCGCCACCGTCGTCGAGCAGTTCGGCAACGGCCAGAAGACGGCCGGCGCCAAGGGCAATGATCAGCCGGTCGAAGTGGGGGCAGCGCAATGATCCCGCAATTCTGCATCCGCCGCCCGGTCGCCACCACGCTGCTTGCCATCGGCGCCGTGCTCGCCGGCCTTGCCGGCTATCAGCTGCTGCCGGTCGCCGCCCTGCCGCAGGTCGACTTCCCGACCATCAACGTCTCCGCGCAGCTGACCGGTGCCTCGCCGCAGACGATGGCGACGGCGGTCTCGACGCCGCTGATCAAGCAGTTCGAGACGATTCCCGGCATCAGCGAAATCAGCGCCACCAACTCGCTCGGCAATACCTCGATCGTGCTGCAGTTCGATCTCAACCGCGATATCGACGCGGCGGCGGCCGACGTGCAGGCGGCGATCTCGCATGCGACCCGGCAGCTGCCGGACAACATGACCACGCCGCCGAGCTACCGCAAGACGAACCCGGCCGACGCGCCGGTCCTGCTCCTGTCGATCCGCAGCGATACGATGCCGCGCAGCAAGATCGACGAGATCGCGGAGGACGTGCTCTCCCCCTCGCTCTCCACGCTTCCCGGCGTCGCGGAAGTATCGATCTTCGGCGCCCAGACCTATGCGGTGCGCGTCGAGGTCGATCCCAACAAGCTGCAGGCACGCAATCTCGGCGTCGACAACGTCACCAATGCGATCTCCACCGCCAACAGCCAGGCGCCGGTCGGTTCGCTCGAGAACAACAGCCAGCGGCTGACCATCAATGCGGATACCCAGCGCACCAATGCCGACCAATTTCGTTCGCTGGTGATCGCCAGTCCGAACGGCGCCCCCGTCCATCTCGGCGACGTCGCCAACGTTCAGGACAGCGTCGCCAATCTCGACGCGGGAAGCTGGTATGACGGCAACCAGTCGATCATCCTCGCCATCCAGCGCCAGCCGGACGCCAACACCGTCGATGTCGTCGATTCGGTGCGCGCAAAACTGCCCGGACTGTCCGCCGAGCTGCCGGCCGCCGTGTCGATCAACATCATGAACGATTCCTCGACGGCGATCCGTGCTTCGATCTCGGACGTGCAGTTCACGCTGATGCTGACGATCGGCCTCGTCGTGCTGGTCATCTATCTCTTCCTCGGCCGGATCACCGCCACCCTCGTTCCGGGGCTTGCCGTGCCGCTGTCGCTGATCACCACGTTCGGCGCCATGTATGTGCTCGGCTACAGTATCGACAACATCTCGCTGCTCGGGCTGACGCTTGCGGTCGGCCTGGTGGTGGACGATGCGATTGTCATGCTGGAAAACATCATGCGGCATGTCGAGGACGGCATGGCGCCGATGCAGGCGGCCCTGCAGGGGGCAGGCGAAGTCAGTTCGACGATCATTTCCATGTCGGTGTCGCTGATCGCGGTGTTCATCCCGATCCTCCTGATGGGCGGGGTAGTCGGGCGGCTGTTCAACGAATTCGGCATGGTGGTGGCGCTCGCCATCGTCGCCTCGGCCGTCATCTCGCTGACGGTGACGCCGATGCTCGGGTCGCGTCTATCCGGCGCCGAACACCACCCGGGCCTGATGGTGCGTGTCTTCGACGCCGGCTTCAGCCGCACGCTCAACGGCTATGACCGGGCGGTCGGCTGGTGCCTTCGCAACCGCGCGATCATCCTTCTCGTCTTCCTCGCCTCGGTCGGCGCCTCGGTCTATCTGTTCTGGACGCTGCCGACGAGCTTCTTTCCGCAGGAGGATATCGGCCGGCTGACGATCTCGACGCAGGCCCGCGAGGACATTTCCTATCCGGCGATGCGCGACCTGCAGGCGCAGGTGGCCGCCGCCGTTCAGAAGAACCCCGCAGTCAACCACGTCACCTCGATCGTCGGCAGCAACGGCCGCAGCTCGCTCAACAACGGCACGATCTGGGTGGAACTGAAGGACCGGGACCAGCGTCCTCCGCTCGACCAGACGCTGCGCGAACTCCGGCAGGCGACATCCGGCTTCGCCGGCATGAAGACCTTCATCACGCCGCAGCAGAGCCTGCGCTTCGGCGGCCGCGCGACGGCCAGCCAATACCAGCTCGTCGTCCAGGCGCTGAATGCCTCGCAGACCACCGAATGGTCGGACAAGATCCAGGCCGCGATGCGCGCCGACCGGGCACATTTCACCGATGTCACCTCCGACGCCCAGAACGACGCGATCGAGGCCAATATCAAGGTGGATCCGGAAAAGGCAGCGTCCTTCGGCATTACCGACGACGAGTTGCGCAAGACGCTGCAGATGGCGTTCGGTGGTTATACGGCCGCCGAAATCCAGTCGACCGGCGACAGCTACGACGTGATCACCGAGTTCGACAATACCCAGCAATGGAACGACCAGATGCTGCAGGGTGTCAGGGTGCTGTCCTCGAACGGCTCGCTGGTGCCGCTCTCGAATTTCGCGACGGTGGTGCGCCAGACCGCACCGGTCACCATCAACCAGACCGGCCAGCTGGTCTCGACGACCGTGTCGTTCAACCTGCCGGCCGGCGTCTCGCTCTCCGATGCGACGGCGGCGGTCGACCAGATCAAGGCGAACCTGCAGATGCCGAACGACGTGTTCACCTCCTATGGCGGCACGGCGCAGATCTTTCAGCAGAGCCAGGGCAATACGCCGATGCTGATTCTGGCTGCGGTGCTCACCATCTACGTGGTGCTCGGCGTGCTCTACGAGAGCTTCATCCACCCGCTGACCATCCTGTCGGGCCTGCCGGCCGCGGCCTTCGGAGCGTTGCTGGCGCTGAAATTGTTCGGTTTCGACCTGTCGATCATCGCGCTGATCGGGCTCTTGATGCTGATCGGGATCGTCAAGAAGAACGCGATCATGATGATCGACGTGGCGGTGGAGACGATGCGCTCGAAAGGGGAAACGGCGGCCGTCGCAATCCACGAGGCCTGCGTGCGGCGTTTCCGGCCGATCATGATGACGACCTTCTGCGCCCTGCTCGGCGCGCTGCCGATCGCGCTCGGCACCGGTGCCTCTTCCGAGCTTCGCCAGCCGCTGGGCATCGCCGTCGTCGGCGGGCTGATCGTTTCCCAGGCGCTGACGCTGTTCATCACGCCCGTCATCTTCGTGGAGATGGATCGGTTTGGCCGCTTCCTCGGGAGGCTTTGGACGAAGAAGGACAAGGACCTGCACGAGGCGAACGACGACGCGCCGAGGTCGATTGCGGCGGAGTGACGCCCTCTGCCCGCCGCCTGAACGGGCTGGCGGGCAGGCGTCAATGCAGGTAACCTTAATCGATAACCTGAACAACGGACTCCGTTTGCATTAGCCACCTCTAAAGCTTCTTATAGGTCGTGCAGCGTAGTACTGCGTACGCGCTGCGGCGGTCGGGCTTGGGGGTCGCCCGGCCGCTTTCAGTTTCAGGCAAGGGGCTGGAAAATCAGAAACTTTCCGCCAGTTTCGGCAAATCCTTGATCAGCGAATCCCGTACCACGAAGCTGATCGGCTCGTTTGGGTACCGCTTGGTATCGACCAGCAGCCTTGCAAAGATGACGCGCCGTTCGTCCTTCATGGCCCAGCCGACGAACCAGCCGAGCGGGCGGTCGTAGTCCACCTTGCCGGCCTTGTCGCGCAGCCAGCCGGAACCGGTCTTGCCTTGGATGTCCCAGCCATCGCCGGCCTCGAAATGCGGCACGATCGCCAGCGTCATGTCGACCGCATGTTCGGAGATCGGCAGGCCGCCATTGAGGAAACGGCGCAGGAACTGGACCTGCTGGTCGGCCGAAATCTTCAGCGACGACATCAGCCAGGATTCGGTCAGGCCGTCGGTATTGCCCGGGCCGCCGGAGATATCGCGATTGCCGTAGCCGAAGCGCTGGATGTAGTCCGCGAATTTGGGTTTGCCGAGCTTGCGGGCGATTTCCTGCGAATACCAGACGATCGATTCCTTTTCCCAGATCAGCGGATCGACATCCTTCTTCACCCGCTCCGGTCCCTTGAACTTCGCCTGGTATTTCCAGCGCGGGTTCTGGGCGTCGGTGAGGATGCCGGCGTCGTAGCCCATCATGGCCAAAGGCAGTTTGAAGGTCGACTGGGGATAAAAGCCCTGATCGCAGGTGCCCTCGCGGTAAAGCGCATCGCCGCTCGCCTCGTCGATGATGACGGTGCAGCGGATCGGATCGGCGGCACCAGCAGAGGTGCAATCGAGAAAAGTCGCGGTAATTCCGAGGGAAAATGCGAGAAGAAAAGAATTTCTGAAAGCCATCGCGGTGCTCCAAATGGGGTGACACGGCTTTTCTAGGTCGGCTTGTAAGCCCTAATCAAACGATGATATCTGCGGTCAGGCATAAATCAAATTAGGGCATGGCCATGGTTCGACCATATTTGCCGCTGAACGCGCTGCGGGCCTTCGAGGCGGCCGCGCGGCATCTCTCCTTCACCCGTGCGTCGATCGAGCTCTGCGTCACCCAGGCCGCCGTCAGCCATCAGGTCAAGCTGCTCGAACAGCGGCTCGGCGTGACACTGTTCCGCCGCCTGCCGCGCGGACTGATGATCACCGAGGAAGGGTTGGCGCTGCTGCCGGCGCTGCAGGACAGTTTCGACCGCATGGCCGCGATGCTGGAGCGCTTCGAAGACGGGCATGTGCGCGAGGTGCTGAAGCTCGGCGCGGTCGGCACGCTGGCGGTCGGCTGGCTGCTGCCGCGGCTTTCCGATTTCCGAGAAAAATATCCGTTCATCGATCTGAGGCTTTCCACCAACAACAACCGCGTCGACATCGCCGCCGAGGGACTCGACTACACGATCAAGTTCGGCAACGGCGCGTGGCACGATATCGAGGCGGAACCGCTGTTCGAGGCGCCGCTGTCCGTTCTCTGCATTCCGCCGATCGCAAGACAGCTCAAGACCCCGGAGGACGTCGCGCACCAGGTCCTGCTGCGTTCCTACCGCGCCGACGAATGGCCGGGCTGGTTCGAGGCGGCCCATGTCGCCGCGCCGCAGATCCGCGGACTGGTGTTCGACAGTTCCGTGCTGATGGTCGAGGCGGCGATGCAAGGGGCCGGCGTGGCGCTCGCCCCTCCCCTGATGTTCTCCCGCCAACTTGCCGCCGGCATGATCGAACAGCCGTTTCCGGTCTATATCTCCAAGGGCAGCTACTGGCTGACCAGGCTCAAATCCCGCACCGTGACGCCGGCCATGGAAATGTTCAGGAACTGGCTTGCGCAGCAGGCGGCGGAGACGCGCCGGCAGCTGGAAATCTAGGGTCTTCGGGGTTGCCATCCCGCCTGCCTTGTGCGATCACCCGCCCTCTCAAAAATTCCGGGGCGCCAGAAGCGCCCTTTTCGCATTCGGAACCTGCCGGCGCATCGCCGGGGGTTCCGGTTCAATGATTTTCGATGGGTAAAAGGAGCACGGCGATGGCACGGGCGCTCGGGCTTGATTTCGGCACGACCAATACGGTTCTGGCACTGGCGGATGGCGGCAGCACCACGCATTCGATGCGGTTTTCCAGCAGCGCCGGCGAGAGCGATTCGATGCGCACGGCGCTCTCCTTCATGAAGGATCCGGTGATGGGGGCGCAGGCGCTGAAGGTCGAGGCCGGACAGGCGGCGATCCGCCAGTTCATCGACAATCCCGGCGACTGTCGATTCCTGCAGTCGATCAAGACGTTTGCGGCAAGCGCGCTGTTCCAGGGCACGCTGGTGTTTGCCCGCCGGCACGTCTTCGAGGACCTGATGGAGATTTTCCTGAAGCGCCTGAAGATCTATGCCGAGGACAACTGGCCGACCGACGTGTCGCGGGTGATCGCCGGACGGCCGGTGCATTTCGCCGGCGCCAATCCGGATCCGAAGCTGGCGACCGAACGCTACAACGAAGCGCTGACCCGTCTCGGCTTTCCGGAAATCCACTATGTCTACGAACCGGTCGCGGCCGCCTATTATTTTGCCCAGACGCTGAAGAGCGACGCCACCGTTCTCGTCGCCGATTTCGGCGGCGGCACGACCGACTATTCGCTGATCCGCTTCGAAACCAAGGCCGGCAAGCTGACCGCCACCCCGATCGGCCATTCCGGCGTCGGCGTCGCGGGCGACCATTTCGACTACCGGATGATCGACAACCTGGTGTCCCCGGAAATCGGCAAGGGCAGCAAGTTCAAGAGTTTCGACAAGGTGCTGGACGTGCCGGCCGGCTATTACGTCAATTTCGGCCGCTGGAACCAGCTGTCGATCTTCAAGGCCACGCGCGAATTCGCCGACCTGAAATCGCTGGTGCGCTCGGCGCTGGAGCCGGAAAAGCTCGAACTGTTCGTCGATCTCGTCGACCACGACGAAGGATATCCGCTCTACCAGGCGATTTCGGCGACCAAGATGGCGCTGTCGGGAGCCGAGGAAGCGGAATTCAACTTCGCGCCGCTTGGGCGTGCTGGCCGGAAAATGGTGAAGCGCACCGATTTCGAAGGCTGGATCGCCGAGGACCTCGGCCGTATCGAAGGTGCGCTCGACGAGGTGCTGCAAAAGACCGGCACCGCACCTTCCGAGATCGACAAGGTGTTCCTGACCGGCGGCACCTCCTTCGTGCCAGCCGTTCGGCGGATTTTCACGCAGCGATTCGATGCCGGCAAGATCGAGACCGGCGGCGAACTGCTGTCGATCGCCCACGGCCTGGCGCTGATCGGCGAGAGCGACGATGTCGCGCAATGGGCGGCTTGAGGGCGGCGTACTCCCACTGATCTCCCCCCTTGAGGGGGAGATGTCACCGTAGGTGACAGAGGGGGGTAGCGACGGTGCAGCAAAACATTCGGCCGACGAATGTGCGGAGAGGTCACCCCCCTCTGCCCTGCCGGGCATCTCCCCCTCAAGGGGGGAGATCGGCCAGCCGAGCCCCCTCCGTCCACATGCCAACGCCCGTTCGAGCCCAAAACCGGTTCCCTCTCCCACGCCACATGCTGTAGTGTGAATCAGATGAACCTCGTCAAAGACATGGACGCTCCCGAGCTCGCCGCCCTTCTGCATTTCTATGCGGATGCGGGCGTGGAGTGGCTTGTCGAGGATGAACCGGTGGACCGGTTCGCGCAATTTGCGGCCCAGAAGGCGGCGCAGGCCGATGCCAGGGCGCCCGCGTCTGCCCGGCAGCAGCAGCCGACGAACTATGAGCAGGCGCCGACCTCCCAGGCAGCCGCGGCAACGCCGAAACGTACAGCTCCGACGGCGCGCGCGTCAGCACCTCCACCTGCCTCCGCGCCCGTATCGGTACCGGACGAACAGGCGGTTGCCTCGGCACGGTTTGCGGCCGAAAGCGCCCGTTCGCTCGACGAACTGAAGACGGCGCTCGAGGCCTTCAACGGCTGCAACCTGAAGAACGGCGCTCGCAACACGGTGTTTGCGAGCGGCGATCCCGCCTCCGGCATCATGGTAATCGGCCCGATGCCGAATGCGGACGACGATCGCGACGGCATTCCCTTCTCCGGGCGGCAGGGGCAGTTGCTCGACCGCATGCTCGGGGCGATCGGGCTTTCCCGCGACGGCGTTCTGCTGACCAACGTCATCCCATGGCGGCCGCCGGGCAACCGCATGCCGTCGCAGGCCGAGATGGATATCTGCCGGCCGTTCCTGGAGCGCCAGGTGGCGCTTGCCGAGCCGAAACTCCTGCTGCTCCTCGGCAACTTCCCGGCCCGTTTCTTCTTCGGCGGCAATGGGACGATCCATTCGATGCGTGGCGAATGGCGGGACATCGGTTTCGGCGGCGTGACGCTTTCGGCGATCGCTACCCTGCATCCGCAGGAACTGCTCGCGGCCCCTGCCAACAAGGCGCTCGCCTGGCAGGACCTTTTGATGTTCAAAATGCGTTTGTCGGCGCAGTGATTGCCCGCATTTCAGGCAAATTGAACCCTAATTTCAGCAAAGTTACGGAAATATGAAAAATGCCATGCAACCCGCGCATGGCAGTGCAGCGTTTTGCTGCATTGCAGAATCGATGCTGCATTGCAATATTAGGCCTGTGTCTTGGGAGGAATTCTAGGTTTAAGGAACCAAGGCCAATGACGACCCGCTTCCGCCCGATCCATTCGGGCTTCGAAACTCTTCGCATCGCCGGCCTGTCGCCGCGGTCCACGAAGGGCTATCACCATTTCGGCTCCGCGACGAACGAGCAACTCACCTCCTGCGCCATGGCGCGCCCGGTCGGCGTCACTCGTCCGGCTTCGGTCTTCGCCGATTTCCGCGAACGTTGATCGCGCGACCAAGGAAGCATCAGCCATGACGGCCATCCTCCACCCGATCCGCACCCTGCGTGAGAACTTTTCTCACATCGGCGCTGCCGTGAACGCATCGCGCGAATACAGCCGCGCCGGTGCTGTCCGCGCCTCCAGCGAAGCGGCCAACCCGGTCGCCGCGGCCATCCCGCTTTAAGCATCCGACTTATTCACGTCCCGGGGGTCAAGCCCCGGGCGGCGAAGCCTTGCGCGCCGCCTTCCGCTCGAGCCCCAATTGATGCTCGCGGTAGATGATGAAAATCCCCGCAGATACCGTGATCGCCGTCCCGACCAGCATGGCCGCCGTCGGCACATCCCCGAACAGAACATAGGCGATGCAGATCCCGAGAAGGATCGAGGTGTATTCGAACGGCGCGACCGTCGACACATCCGCATTGCGATAGCTTTCGGTCAGCAAAATCTGGCCGATGCCGCCGCAGAACCCGGAGCCGATCAGGAAAAGCTTCTCCGGCATCGTCAGCTCTGCCCAGCCGAAGGGCAGGCTGAGCAGTGAAAACAGCGCGCCGGACAGCGAGAAATAGAGCACGATCGTCGCCGTCTTCTCGGTGCGTACGAGCTGGCGCGTCTGGATCATCGCAAAGCCGGCCAGCACCGCCGAGAGGATGACGGAGGCGGCGCCCATTGCCTGTTCCGAGCCCATGCCGCCCTGTTCGAACATGGTGAGCTTCGGCCAGGAGATGATCACCACGCCGACCATGCCGACCATGACCGCGCTCCAGCGGTAGATACGCACCGTCTCCTTCAGGAAGATCGCGGCGAAGACGACCGCCAGGAGCGGCGAGGAATAACCGATCGCGATCGCATCCGGCATCGGCAGGTGCACCAGGCCGTAAAAGCCGAAGACCATCGAGAGAATGCCGAGAAAACCGCGTTTCACATGGCCGGTCAGGCTGTTCGTGTGGAAGGCGCCGCGCAACTCGCCTTGGACGGCGAGATAGACCATGATCGGCACGAGCGCGAAGGCGGAACGATAGAAGGTGATCTGGCCTGCCGGGATATCGGGACCTGCGGATTTGATACAGGTCTGCATCATCACGAAGATCACCACGGAGGTGACTTTGAACATGATCCCGCGCAGGGGATTCAGGGCATCGGCGGCCATCAACAACTCATGGGGATTCTTGGGGGATTTTCGGTGGAAATCCAGTCCGCACGGACAGGGCGTTTTGGAGAGGTGATCGGGTGAGATTCAGTTTGACGGCAAAGTAACGGAAAAGTGCCGTGAGGGGGATCAAAACTGATGATAGGTCGATCAATATCCGTGACCTTGTGAAAGATTGCGCGAAATACAGCGGATCAAAATCACGCTTTATTTTAGCCAAAGTTTCAACAATCGTTTAGCATTGCGTGCAATTATCCCCGCGGCGACGGGTGTGTGCCAGTTCGAAGGGGAGTGGTGCGAAGCTCCCGACACCAATTTGAAGAGCCGGTTCAGGAAGCAACATGCGAACAGATACGGGCCAGATCGTTCATCTGGCAGATTACCGCCCCACCGACTTCGTCCTGGAACGCGTCGATCTGACCTTCGAGCTCGACCCAACCAACACCAAGGTTGATGCGCGGCTGATCTTCCACCGGCGCCAAGGTGTCGACCCTTCGGCGCCGCTGGTGCTGGATGGCGACGAACTGACGCTGTCCGGACTGCTGCTCGACCAGAACGAGGTGCCCGCGGCGCAATACGATGCGACGCCGGAAAGCCTGACGATCCGCGACCTGCCGGCCGACGCTCCCTTCGAAATCACCGTCACCACCTTCATCAATCCGGAAGCCAACACCCAGCTGATGGGCCTCTATCGGACCAACGGCATCTACTGCACCCAATGCGAGGCGGAAGGCTTCCGCCGCATCACCTATTTCCCGGACCGGCCGGATGTGCTGGCGCCCTATACGATCACCATCATCGGCGACAAGGCCGCCAACCCGGTCATGCTGTCGAACGGCAATTTCCTCGGCGGCGCCGGCTATGACGAGGGCCGCGCGTTTGCCGCCTGGTTCGACCCGCATCCGAAGCCGAGCTATCTCTTCGCGCTGGTCGCCGGCGATCTCGGCGTGGTCGAGGACACGTTCGTCACCATGTCCGAGCGCGAGGTGACGCTGAAGATCTATGTGGAGCACGGCAAGGAGGCACGCGCGGCCTATGCCATGGACGCGCTGAAGCGCTCGATGAAGTGGGACGAGGAACGGTTCGGCCGCGAATACGACCTCGACATCTTCATGATCGTCGCCGTGTCGGACTTCAACATGGGGGCCATGGAGAACAAGGGCCTCAACGTCTTCAACGACAAATACGTGCTCGCCGACCCGGAAACCGCGACGGACCAGGACTACGCCAATATCGAGGCGATCATCGCCCACGAATATTTCCACAACTGGACCGGCAACCGCATCACCTGCCGCGACTGGTTCCAGCTCTGCCTCAAGGAAGGCCTGACGGTCTATCGCGACCACGAGTTTTCCGCCGACCAGCGTTCGCGCGCGGTGAAGCGCATTGCCGAGGTGCGGCACCTGAAATCGGAGCAGTTCCCGGAAGACGCCGGCCCGCTCGCGCATCCGGTCCGCCCGACCAAATATCGCGAAATCAACAACTTCTACACGACCACCGTCTACGAAAAGGGCTCGGAAGTCACCCGCATGATCGCCACGCTTCTCGGCCGTGACGACTTCAAGGCGGGCATGGACCTCTATTTCGAGCGCCACGACGGGCAGGCCGCGACGGTCGAGGATTTCGTCAAGTCGTTCGAGGACGCGAGCGGACGCGACCTTACGCAGTTCTCGCTCTGGTACCACCAGGCAGGTACGCCTCTGGTCACGGTGTCGAGCGACTACGACCAGGCAAGCGGCACCTTCAAGCTGTCACTCGAGCAGATGATCCCGGCGACCCCCGGCCAGACGGCCAAGGAGCCGATGCACATCCCGCTCTCCTTCGCGCTCATCCTCGACAACGGCTCGGCGGCAGTGCCGACCAAGGTCGCGGGCGGCGAAGTCACCGGCGAAGTGCTGCATTTGACCGAGCGCCGGCAGACCTTCACCTTCTCGGGCGTTTCCTCCCGTCCCGTCCTGTCGCTCAACCGTTCGTTCTCGGCGCCGATCAACCTGCATCTCGACCAGACGCCGGCCGATCTTGCCCATATCGCCCGCCACGACACCGACCTCTTCGCCCGCTGGCAGGCGCTGACCGATCTTGCCCTGCCGAACCTGATGCAGGCGGCGCGCAACGCGCGGGACGGCAAAAAAATCACCTGCGACCCGTCTTTCGTCGCGGCCCTTCTGGAAGCCGCCGGCGACGAGACCTTGGAACCCGCCTTCCGCGCCCAGGCGCTGACGCTGCCGAGCGAGGCCGACATTGCCCGCGAACTCGGCGGCAACAACGACCCGGATGCGATCCATGCGGGCCGCAACGCCATTCTTTCGGAAATTGCCAAGGCCGGCATCAGGACCTTCCTGCGCCTGTTCGAGGACATGAAGGTCAAGGGTGCCTTTACACCGGATGCGGCAAGCGCGGGCAAGCGCTCGCTGCGCAACACCGCGTTGTCCTACCTGACCTACGCGGAAGGAACACCGGCCCGCGCGGCCGCAGCCTTCGCATCCGCCGACAACATGACCGATCTCGCCCAGGCGCTGGCGGTGCTCGCCCATCGTTTCCCGGACGCGCCGGAAACGACAGACGCGCTCGCCACGTTCCTCGCGCGCTTCGACGGCAACGCTCTTGTCGTCGACAAGTGGTTCTCGGCCCAAGCGACCATTCCGGGTGCGGGCGCGCTTGCCCGCGTCAGGGCGCTGATGGAAAACCCACGCTTCATCGCCAGCAATCCGAACCGGGTGCGCTCGCTGATCGGCACGTTCGCCTTCGGCAATCCGACCGGCTTCAACCGCGTCGATGGCGAAGGTTACCGGTTCCTGGCCGAGCAGATCCTGGCGATCGATCCGCGCAATCCGCAGCTTGCGGCCCGAATCCTGACCTCGATGCGTTCGTGGCGGTCGCTGGAACCCCAGCGCGCCGACCATGCCCGCGCGGCGTTGACCACGATCGAACAGGCTGCAACGCTTTCGACCGACGTGCGAGACATCGTCGAGCGGATGCTGAAAGGCTGAACCTGAGGCGCCGGCTTCAAGCGCCGGCGCATTTTTCCAGGAAGCGGGAAACCAGCGAGCGGCAATAGTCGGTCGTCAGCTCGCGATCGCCGAACAGGATGTGGTAGATGATCGGCGCGACGACGACGTCGATTGCTTCGCCTACGTCGAAGCCCGTCTCGCCCCTCGTCAAGGCGCGCTCGCGCAACGTCTCCAGGTGATCGTAGGTAAACTGGCAGCAGCGGCCCGCCGCGGCGCCTTCCATGCTGCCAAGCACGTCCGCCAGCATCGAGCGTCCGACCTTCGACGACATCTCCTCCGCATATTGAAGAATGAAGGTTTCGAGATCGGACCCCATCGCCCCGGTATCTTCCGGGTCGGCGACCGGGCGCATGCGCGCGACCGCGACATCCGCCAGGAGTTCGGACAGATCGCCCCAGCGGCGATAGATGGTCGACGGCGTCACGCCGGATCTTTCCGCAATCATCGGCACGGTGATCTCGCCGCGATCCATGGTCTTCAGCATATCCCGTACCGTGCGATGCACCTCGGACTGTATGCGGGCACTGCGCCCACCCTGGCGCACCATTTCCCTGGCCAATCTGTTCTCCTTGCCGGCACGTGCCGGAGATATGAAATTCCTTAACGCAAAGATATTGCATTAATCCGGCAATGCAACTACATCCGGCTAACGCTAAGAATTTGCGTTAAGGTGAACCGCCATGAGCAGCATCCTCCCCTCGCCCAATTCCCCGTCCGCTTTCCGGATGACAGTCTACAGTTTCATATTCGCGATGCTGATCTCCGCGACCAGCAGCGCACCGACGCCGCTCTACCATCTCTACCAGGAACTTTTTCATCTCTCGCCGGCGATGATCACCCTGATCTTCGGTTCCTATTCCTTCGCGCTGCTCGCAGCGCTTCTGACCGTCGGCGGGCTTTCGGACTATCTCGGGCGCCGCCCGCTGATCCTGCTGGCACTGATCTTCAACGCCGCGGCGCTGATCGTCTTCATGCTGGCTGAATCGGGCACGATGCTGCTCATCGGCCGTATCGTCCAGGGTTTCGCGACTGGCATCGCCTTCCCGACCTTCGGGGCGACGATCCTCGATACCGACAAGCGCCGGGGGCCGACGCTCAACAGCATCACCGCCTTTCTCGGCCTGATGGTCGGCACGCTTGCCGGCGGCACGCTCGTCGCCTTCGCACCCGCGCCGACGCACCTCATCTATGCGCTTCTTTTCATCGTGACGGTGGCCGGCATCATCGCGCTTGCCTTCATGCCGGAGACCATCACCGGACGGCCGGGCGCGCTCGCCGCCATGCGCCCGCATATCAGCGTACCGCGGCGGGCCCGCGCGACGCTTCTGAAGGTCACGCCGGTCAATATCGCCGGCTGGGCGCTCGCGGGCTTCTATCTGTCGCTGATGCCGACGTTGGTCGCCGTTGCGACCGGCGTCACCTCACCGTTCGTCGGCGGCACGGTCGTCGCCACGCTGATGCTCAGCGCTACAGCCTCGGTCTTCATCTTCCGCACATGGGCGCCACAGCGGGTTCTCTTCACCGGCGGGTCCACGCTGATAATCGGCGTCCTGATCACGCTCTCCGGCGTATACCTCGAGGCCGTCGGGCTTCTCTTCCTCGGCACGGCGGCCGCCGGTCTCGGCTTCGGATCGATCTTCTCGAACATTCTGAAGGTCGTCCTGCCGCTTGCCGAAAGCCACGAACGCGCCGGCCTGTTCGCAGCCTTCCTGGTCGAGAGCTACCTCGCGTTCTCGATCCCCGCGATAGCGGCCGGACTGATCGCCCCTACGCTCGGCCTCTCCAATGCCGCGTATATCTATGGCGGTGCAATCATCACGCTGGCGGTGATTTCGATCGCGGCCACACGCACCAACCTTTCCGAAAGCCCGGCCGTCTCCTGAGACGGCCGGTTTGCCGCCCTCGCTGGACTCTTCCGATTCGCAATTGAATCAAATTGTTAAAAAAATCTTAGCAAGCCTCTGGACACGAAGAATCACTAGTGATTCATTAAGGCAGATTCGGGCGAGCGGCGCGCCGAATCACCATGAGGGATACCATGAAAACCATGTCGGACGTGCGGCGGGCAACCGCGGCCGAGGGGCGGCTGCGTCTAAAATTTCCAAGCCTTGGAAGTTTGCGGCGGGTCATCCCGGATGAGGCCCGGCTCTCCGTCAAGCCCATCGCGCGGCAGATGCCGCGGGTGGAACTCGTTCTCAAGCGTTCGATCCCCCTTCTTATCATCGCCTTCCTCACCGTCGTTGCCGCGTCGCGCATTCTCGGCATCGTCTCCGAATACACGCGGATGGAAGATGCCGCACGGCAGGCAACCGCGCTGATGGCAGCCGCGGCGAGTGCTGCCTTCTCAGGCGACGCAACGGCACTCATCGGTCGGGACCGCGCCGCCGCGGAAGAACGCCTTGGGACCTTTCTGCCGCAGGAACGCCTGGAGGCCGAGGCCTTCTTCCTCTTCGTCGACGAAACCGGCCGGATCTTCGGCGGGACCAAGCAGGCCGCCAGCTATGTCGGCCGGCGCCTGACCTCCGTCCTGCCGGAAACTGCGGCACTGCGGCGATTCGGCGACGAGAGCGGCGTGATCGAGACCTATTTCGGCGAAGTTCCGCACTATGCGGCCATCGAGATGGTCGGCAGCGAAGGTGTGCTGATCGTGGCCGCCTATTCGCTGGAGCGCATTAATCTGGCGTGGCGTCACGACGTCTCCCTCAACGTCACGCTCTTCACCGGCATTTCGGCGATCCTGCTGGTCATCCTCTACGCCTATTACATGCAGGTGAAACGCGCTCGCGAGGCCGACGAAACCTTCGTCGAATCCAACCTGCGCATCGAGACGGCGCTGTCGCGCGGCCGTTGCGGGCTTTGGGATTTCGACGTCAGCAACCGGCGCTTGTTCTGGTCCGGATCGATGTACGAGATGCTCGGCCTGCCGCCTGCCGGCAACGTGATCTCGTTTACCGATGCCGCACGGATGATGCATCCGACCGACGGCAATATCTATGCGCTCGCCCGCGCCATCAGCCGCGGCAATGCCAAGCAGGTCGACCAGGTTTTTCGCATGCGCCATGCGGCTGGCCATTACGTCTGGATGCGCGCCCGCGCCCAACTGGTGAAGACCAGTCAGGGGCGTACCCACGTCATCGGCATCGCCATGGACGTCACGGAGCAGCACCGCCTTGCCCAGCGTTATGCGGAAGCCGACCAGCGTCTTGCGGACGCGATCGAATGCACGTCCGAAGCCTTCGTTCTCTGGGACAAGAACGACCGCCTGGTGATGTGCAACACCCATTTCCAGCAGGCTTACGGCCTGCCCGACAGCGTGCTGGTGCCCGGCACCGAGCGTCACGCCGTCAACGCCGCCGCAGCGCGCCCTGTCATCGAGCGCCGTGTCGCCGATCCGGACGGCAGCGGCCTTTCGCGCACCACGGAAGTGCAGCTCGCCGACGAGCGCTGGCTGCAGATCAACGAGCGCCGCACCCGCGACGGCGGCTTGGTCTCGGTCGGCACCGACATCACGCTGCTGAAGCGCCACCAGGAACGGCTGCGCGACAGCGAGCGCCGGCTGATGGCGACGATCGGCGACCTCTCCTCCTCGCAGAAGAAACTGGAGCGCCAGAAATCCGAGCTTTCGATCGCCAATGCCAATTATCAGGCGGAAAAGGACCGTGCGGAGGCCGCCAACAAGGCCAAGTCGGAATTCCTCGCCAACATGTCGCACGAACTCAGGACCCCGCTCAACGCGATCCTCGGCTTCTCGGAAATCCTGACGAACGGCATGTTCGGACCGCTCGGCTCGCCGAAATATTCGGAATATTCCAAGGACATCCACGACAGCGGCAAACATCTCCTCAACGTCATCAACGACATCCTCGACATGTCGAAGATCGAGGCCGGCCACATGCGCATCCAGTGCGAGGCGGTCGACCTGAAGCCGCTGATCGAGGAAAGCCTGCGCCTCACCTCGATCTCGGCCCAGGACAAGCAGATCGCCATCCATCAGCGCCTGTGTGACAGCCTCAACATGGTGGCCGATCGCCGCGCATTGAAGCAGGTGATGCTCAACATCCTCTCCAACGCGGTCAAGTTCACCAACCACGGCGGCAGGATTGAACTGCGTGCCCGCAAGATGGAAAAAGGGGTGCTGCTGACGATCGCCGATACCGGCATCGGCATTCCGATGGACGCGCTCAACAAGATCGGCCAGCCGTTCGAGCAGGTGCAGAGCCAATATGCCAAGAGCAAGGGCGGTTCGGGATTGGGACTTGCCATTTCCCGCTCGCTGATCGGCCTGCACGGCGGCAAGATGCGGATTCGTTCAAGGGTCGGCGAAGGCACGGTCGTCTCGCTGCTTATCCCTGACCAGCCGATGCTGGTCGGTCGCAAGCGGGTGGCGTGAATTGAACCGAGGGCTTTGCCTTCATCGCGCCCCGGGCCTTCTGCCACGAAGGTTCAATCGTGCGGCAACCGCCAACAAAATCTTCGGCCTTACATATGGGCGATCTTGTTCTCAACTTCGGTCAATCTCGAACTGACCTCTTCGGCGAGGCGAGACGCATGTGAAGCGTCCTGCAAGGCGGTCAAAACTTCGTTGTACTGGCCCACGACATCGATTTGGGTTCGGCTAAGGTCACGAGCACGGTCATCGAGGAGTCTCTCGGTTTCTTCTATTCTCGAAGAGATTGCCTCGAGCCTGCCCGATGTCTCACTGTGCTGCCGAAGTGCGAGCTCGTGCAAGGTATTCATCTTGCGATTGAGCTTAGTAATTTCCGTCTCAACCGAACCGAATTTTTCAATGGCGGCTTCAACCATGCCCAACGTTCTTTTTTGACCATTGAACATCGCTTCCATCAGCGCCAGCAATTTTGTCTCTTCGTTTTCACTCACTTCGAAAATCCTCTACTCCTTCTCAATATGGCATCCTCGCGTGTAAAGAACAAGGAAGTGGCCGATGCAGCGGGCGCTAGGGAGGCATCTCCGGCGTTGCAGTGGAGCTATTATTGTTAGTTGTGTTGGCGGTTGCTGCCAAATACCGGGCAAATGCGCCCCGTCACTTTGCTACAACGGTCTGAAATACCGCCCGCACCGCCTTCGAGAGCCGCTTTACCTCGCCCTCCAGCGTGCGGATATCCGGGCAATCCCCTGCCCGGCAGACGCGCTCGACGAGCCCTGCGGGCGCCTCGCCCGGATCGAACGGTCCGTCGACGCAGAGACGGACGATCTGCGAAAGCTCGGTGAAAAGCCGTAAGGCCTCAACGCAGATATCAAGATCGGCCGGCTTCATCAGCGTTTCGCCGAGCGCCTTCAGGGCTTCTTCCGTGCTGAAACCATAGGTATCGAGCGTCACGCCTCTGGCCGGCGCTACCAGCCGCAGATACTGGGCGACGAACTCGATATCGATCAGGCCGCCGGGAACCAGCTTGAAATCCCAGATATCGCGCGGCGGCTTTTCCTTCTCGATCAGCTCCCGCATCTCGGCCACGTCCTTGGCGATCCTGGCGATATCGGGCTTGGTCGACAGCACTTCGCGGATCAGGCCCTTTGCCTCGTCGACAAGGCTTTCCTCGCCGCAGATCAGTCGGGCGCGGGTGAGCGCCATGTGTTCCCAGGTCCAGGCCTCCTGGCGCTGATATTTGCCGAACGCGTTGATGCGGGTGGCGACCGGCCCCTTGTTGCCCGACGGCCTCAAGCGCAGATCGACCTCGAAGATCACCCCCTCGGCCATCGGCGCCGAAAGCGCTGCGACCAGCCGCTGCGTCAGGCGGGTAAAATAGCGGCTGGAATCGAGCGGCTTGGCGCCCTCGCTTTCCATCGCCTCGCTATCGTAATCGTAGAGAAGGATGAGATCGACGTCGGAACCGGCAGTCAGTTCGAAACTGCCAAGCTTGCCCATGCCCATGACGGCGACGCGGCCGCCCGGATAGAGGCCATGGGCGCTGCGGATCTCCGCCGTCACCGCCTTCAGCGCGGCGTCGATCAGGAGGTCGGCGAGATGGGTGAAGGCACGTGCCGCCTGGGCACCCGAGATCGCCCCCGTCAGCAGCCGGATGCCGATCAGGAAACGCTGCTCGGCGGCAAAGATGCGCAGCCGGTCGAGCTTTTCCTCGTAGTGCCGGCCGGCGGTCAGGAATGCCGCCAGGCGATAGGAGAGATAGTCGCGGGTCGGCAGTTCGGCCATCAGACCGGGATCCAGCATGCCGTCGAAGACATGCGGCTTGGAGGCGATGATGTCGGCAAGCCGCGGCGCCGAGGACATGATCGTGACGATCAGCGCCAGAAGCGGCGGATTGTTGCCGATCAGCGAAAAGAGCTGGATGCCGGCCGGCAGCCCCCTCAGAAAACTGTCGAACCGCAGCAGCGCCTCGTCGGCACGTTTGCTCTCGCCGAATGCCATCAGCAGCGCCGGCATCAGCTCGGTCAGCCGCTCGCGCGCCTCGGCCGATTGGGTGGCGCGATAGCGGCCGTAGTGCCAGGTGCGGATAACGCGGGAAATGTCTGCCGGGCGCTCGAAGCCGAGCGAGGCGAGCGTCTTCAGCGTGCCCGGATCGTCCTGCTGGCCGGTGAAGACGAGATTGCCGTCGCCGCCGGACAGTTTTGCCTCCTGTTCGAACAGCCGGGCATAACGTTTTTCGACGGTCTTCAGCGCATGTTCCAACCTGGCGGAAAAGCTGGCGGTGTCGGCAAAACCGAGCATGAAGGCGATACGCTTCAGTTCGGGCTCGGTTTGCGGCAGGTTATGGGTCTGTTCGTCGTGGACCATCTGGATTCGGTGTTCGACATCGCGCAGGAACCAGTAGGCCTCGGTCAATTCGGCGGCGATGTCAGGCGCGATCCACCGCGCCTCGGCGAGCGCCTTCAGCGCCGTTTCCGTTTCGCGCGCCCGCAGGGGCGGCATGCGGCCGCCGGCAATCAGCTGCTGGGTCTGGGCGAAGAACTCGATCTCGCGGATGCCGCCACGGCCGAGTTTGACGTCATGGCCCTTCACGGCGATCGCGCCGTGGCCCTTGTGGACGTGGATCTGCCGCTTGATCGAATGGATGTCGGCGATCGCCGCATAATCGAGATATTTGCGAAACACGAAGGGGGTGAGCAGCCGCATGAAATTTTCGCCGGCCGCGATATCGCCGGCAATCGGCCGCGCCTTGATGAAGGCCGCCCGCTCCCAGTTCTGGCCGCGGCCCTCGTAGTAGATCAGCGCCGCATCGAGCGAGACGGCGAGCGGCGTCGAGCCGGGATCCGGGCGCAGGCGCAGGTCGGTGCGGAACACGTAGCCGTCTGCCGTGCGTTCCTGCAGGATGCGGATCAGCCGCCGCATCATCCGCCCGTAGACTTCCGACCCGTCGAGCGGATCGGCAAGGATGCCCGTTTCAGGGTCGAAGAAGACGACGATATCGATATCGGAGGAATAGTTGAGCTCGCGGCCGCCGAGCTTGCCCATGCCGAGTACGATCAGGCCCGAGTCCATGCTCGGTTCTTCGAGGTCGGCGAGCTTCAGTTTGCCGCTCTCATGACCGGCGGCCAGAAGGTGGTCGATCGCCGCCGCGACGGAGGCTTCGGCAAACAGGCTCAGCCAACGCGTCGTGTCCCTGGCGGAAAAGATACGGGCGAGATCGGCGAGCGCAACGAGGAAGCTCAAGGCCCGCTTGCCGGCCCGCAACGCGGCCATCACCTCGTTTTCGGATGGCGCCTTGCCATCCTTCTTCTGCCAGGCCCGGCGGGCCGTATCCACCAGACGCTCCAGCGTCGGCTCCAGCGGCTCGGTGATTGCGATCGTCAAAAGCCTTGGCGTGATGACCGCAGTATCGCGCAGGTAAGGCGAGAGGGTGAAGGCAGCGACGATGAAATCCTTAAGCGCGCTGTCCTTTCCAAGCAGTTCCGCCACCGAAGGCTCGGACTTGCCGATATCCTTCAAGGCTGCCATCGCCGCCTTGGTTTCCGTCTGGTTCAGCGGGCGGATCACCTCCGCCTTCACCGTATCGAGCCGATTTCCGGTCTCCGACACTGGCACCTCCCGTGATTCTTCCCTGGCGAAACTTAGGGCTTCGGCACGGGAAAGACCATGGTGACCGTCAGGCCAGGTGCTGCGGCATTCGTCTCGTCGGTGGCGGAGAATTCCAGCGAGCCACCATGCAGTTCCATCACCGCTTCGACCAGCGAGAGGCCGAGGCCGGTGCCAGGTTTGGAACGACTTTCGTCCAGGCGAAAGAACCGCTTGGTCACCTCGGCCCGCTTGTTGGCCGGGATGCCGGGGCCGTTGTCGCAGACGGAGAGCCTGAGCGTGCCGTCGCTCCTGGCGAGCTTCACGCCGATCTTCGGCGTCTGGCTTCCCTCGGAAGCATATTTGATCGCATTGTCGAGGAGATTGAAGATCGCCTGGCCGATGAGCTCCCGGTTGCCGGTGACGACGAGACCCGGTTCGAGTTCGGTGCTGAGCGAAAGACCCGCCTCCTCCGCCGCCGGCTCGTAGAGCTCGGCGCTGTCGGCGGAGATCGCCGACAGATCGACATCGGACATTTCCGCGGCGATCGAGCCCGCCTCGACACGGGAGATCATCAGCAGGGCGTTGAAGGTGCGGATAAGCTGGTCGGACTCTGCGATGATGCCTTCGAGGGCTGTCCGGCGCACGTCCGCACGATCCTCGCCCAGCGCATCGGCCGCCTTGTTGCGCAATCTCGTCAGCGGCGTCTTGAGATCATGGGCGATGTTGTCGGAGACCTGGCGCAGACCCTCGTTCAGCTTCTCGATGCGTCCGAGCATGGCGTTCAGCGAATCCGACAGCCGGTCGAATTCGTCCCCGGACTTGCCGACCGGCAGGCGCTGCGAAAGGTCACCCGCCATGATCTTCTGGCTCGCCGCCGACATGCGGTCGATGCGTTTCAACGCATTGCGGCCGATGCCGAACCAGATCACCAGCGCACCAACGCCCATGATGGCCAGCGCCACCATTAGCGCCCGACGCACGATGCCGCGGAACCGGCTCGGGTCGCCGAGATCGCGGCCGACCAGCAGCCGCAGACCGTTGTCGAGGCGGATGACGTTGGCGATCGCCAGATGCCGGCCGCGGCGATCCACTTCCGTATAGGGTTCATAGGTGAAGGGAATGTCCGTCCAGCCCTGCTCGTCGAGCACGCCGGGCTGCACCGCGGCGACGTTGCCGGCGAGCATTTCGCCGTTGGGACCGGCAATCACATAGAGATTGGCACCCGGCTGGCGGGCACGCCGCTCCATCATCCGCAGGAGCAGGCTGACGCCGCCCCGTTCATAGGCGCGCTGTATCTCCTGCACTTCCTCCTGCAGCGACTGGCGCGTCTGCTGCGCCAGCAGCCGTTCGGACATCGCCGTCACGTAAATGACCAGGAAGGCAGCACACAAGGCGAAGAGCAGGATATAGAGCGCCGACAGCCGCACGGCCGTCGAGCGGAACATCAGGCGGGCGCGTGCCAGCAACTCGGCTTACCCCTCGTCCTTGATCATGTAACCGGCGCCGCGGATCGTCTTCAGAAGCGGCTTTTCGAAATCCTTCTCGATCTTCGATCTCAGCCGCGAGACATGCACGTCGATGACATTGGTCTGGGGATCGAAGTGATAGTCCCAGACGTTTTCGAGCAGCATGGTGCGGGTCACCACCTGGCCGGCGTTCTTCATCAGATATTCGAGCAGGCGGAATTCGCGTGGCTGTAGCAGCACTTCCTTGCCGGCGCGCTTCACTTCGTGCGACAGCCTATCAAGCTCCAGGTCGCCGACCCGGTAGACCATGTCCTGTTCAGGCGTCCCCTTGCGGCGGCCAAGCACCTCGACGCGGGCGAGAAGCTCGGAGAAGGCGTAGGGCTTCGGCAGATAGTCGTCGCCGCCGGCGCGCAGGCCGGTCACGCGGTCGTCCACCTGGCCGAGCGCCGAAAGGATCAGCACAGGCGCATTGACGCCGCGCTTTCTCAGTTCGCTGATGACGGACAGCCCGTCGCGGCGCGGCAGCATGCGGTCGATGACCATCACGTCGTAGGAATTCTCGGTCCCCATGAACAGGCCGCTCTCGCCGTCGCTTGCATGGTCGACCACTATCCCGGCCTCGCGAAAGGCCTTGGTCATGTAGGCTGCCGCCTCCAAGTCGTCTTCTATCACCAGAATCTTCATGTGCGGGACAATAGCGTCCGCGCCTGTCTTTGCACTACGGGAATCTGCGGTGCCGGCAGAATATCGGGTATCCGTCTCCATCACTCGCTCCATGGAAAGAAGAAGGGCGCCGACCGTTGCCGGCGGCGCCCCTGACCTTGCGACCTAGTTTTAAAAAATCAGCCTTCGTTGATCGGCAGGGCGACGAAGCGGCTGGTGTTGTTTTCACCGGCCACCTGGAACAGCGCGCGGGTGCGGCCGTCCTTTCGGGCCTGGTCGAGAACCTTGCCGACATCGGCGGCGCTGGTGACCTTGCGGTTGTTGACCGAGACGATCTTTTCTCCGGTCTTCAGGCCGCGGGCAGCGGCTTCGCTGTCCGGATCGACATCGGTGACCGAGAGACCGGAACCGTCCTCGGCCGGAGCGACGGTGATGCCGAGGCTGGCGAGCGCCTTGTCGCTGGAGGGCGCCGGGGCGTCGGGCTGCTTCGGCGTGGCCGCGGCGGCTTCGTCGCTCTGGAGGTTGCCGAGCGTGACCGGGATCTTCTGCGCCTTGCCGTCGCGCCACAGGTCGACATCGACCTTGGTGTTGGGGCCGAAGGCGGCGACGCGCTTGGCGAGGTCACGGGCATCCTTGATCGGCTGGCCGTTGACGGCGGTGATGACGTCGCCTTCCTTGATGCCGGCCTTCTGACCCGGAGAGCCTTCCTGCGGAGCAACGACGAGGGCGCCGGTCGCTTCCTTGAGGCCGAGCGAATCGGCGATATCCTGGGTGACCGGCTGAATCTGCACGCCGAGCCAGCCGCGATCGACCTTGCCGTCCTTCATCAGGTCGGCAACGACGTCCTTGGCGGTGGAAGACGGGATCGCGAACGCAATGCCGACATTGCCGCCCGACGGCGAGAAGATCGCGGTGTTGATGCCGACCACTTCGCCGGAGAGGTTGAAGGTCGGGCCGCCGGAATTGCCGCGGTTCACCGCCGCATCCACCTGGATATAGTCGTCATAGGGACCGGAGCCGATGTCGCGGCCGCGGGCCGAAACGATGCCTGCGGTGACCGTACCGCCGAGGCCGAACGGGTTGCCGACGGCAACCACCCAGTCGCCGACGCGGACCTTCGAGTCATCCGCGAAATTGACATAGGTGAACTTGCGGCTGGTGGCGTCGACCTTGAGCACGGCGAGATCGGTACGGCTGTCCTTGCCGACCAGCTTGGCTTCGAGTTCCGTACCATCGTTCATGACGACCGTGTAGGCGGAACCATCCGAAACGACGTGGTTGTTGGTGACGACGTAACCGTCTTCGGAGATGAAGAACCCGGAGCCCTGTGCCGCCGGGCGCAGACGGTGAGGACGGTTGCCGTCCTGGCCCCGCGGGCCGTTGCGGTCGGCGCGATCCTGGTTGCGGTTGTTGCGGTCGCCCGGAGCACCGGGAGCGCCCGGCACCTGGCCGCCGAATTCACGGAAGAACCGCTTCAGCGGATGGTCGTCGGGAAGCTGGTCGAAACCGCGGCCGCCGAAACTGAAGGAACTGGTGTCATCGGAAACGGGCTGGGCGTCAGACTGGACGCGCACGGAAACGACGGCGGGGGAAACGGCCGAAACGACATCGGCAAAGCTCGGGGCCTGCGGTGCGGTGACGCTGACCGGAGCAGCAAGGGACTGCGTGACCTGAGCCGGGATGCCGCTCGAGAGCATGACCGCGGCAAGACCAGCAACCGTGGTGGTCTTCAAGACGGTCTTCAGAGAGGGACGTCCGATATTGCGCATGTTTTAAGCTACCTTCTTCTCTTCAGTCATTTTGGCTGGAGGTCAGCCAGGCGGTGGATGACAAGAGATATAGGCGCTCGCAGGTTAACTGCAGGTGGCGGACGAATGAAATATTGGTAATGTTTGCGGCGGTCTGTTTGCGCCGCCTATTTTTTCAAAAGCTCTTCGATGCGCGCCTGTTCCTCAGTGGTCAGCGCCGCAACCGCGCGTTGGCTGGGACGCGTACGGACAAAAACCAGGATCGCCACGCCACCGACCAGCAGTAGCAGGACGGGAGTGGCCCACAGGATCACCGTCTTGGCGCTGAGCCGCGGCTTCAGGAGCACGAACTCGCCGTAGCGGGACACGACGTAGTCGATCACCTGATCGTCCGTGTCGCCGTTCGCCAGCCGCTCGCGCACCAGCACGCGCAGGTCGCGGGCAAGCTCCGCATTGGAGTCGTCGATCGACTGGTTCTGGCACACCATGCAGCGCAACTGCGCCGAAAGATTTCGGGCACGCTGCTCGAGCACGGGGTTGGAGAGCACTTCGTCGGGGTTGACGGCAAAAGCCGGGAGGGGGGCGAGGAAGACAAGAAAAAGCAGAAGAAACGAGAAAAATCCCCTTCTGGCCTGCCGGCCATCTCCCCCACAAGGGGGGAGAAAACTAGCGGCGACGCCTCGAATCCATCTCAAGGGTACAATGGAGCGGGGAAGCCCCTCCCCCTTGTGGGGAGGGGTTGGGGAGGGGTCTTTATCGACATAGCTCTTCATCACTCCGCCGCCTCCAGCCTGGCCTTGACCGGCTTCGCCTTCCGGCTCGGCGCGCCCACACGCAGTCTCCGATCCGAAAGTGAGACAAACCCGCCGACCATCATCACCAGAGCGCCGCCCCAGATGCAGAGAATGAACGGCTTCCACCAGATGCGCACGACCATGCCGCCGCTTTCCATCGCGTCGCCGAGCGAGACATAGAGCTGGCTGAGCCCGAAGGTGAGGATGCCGGCCTCCGTCGTCGGCATGCGCCGCGCCGTATAGAGCCGTTTCGACGACCAGACATCCGCCACCTGGACCCCGCCGCGGCTGACGGCGAAATGGCCGCGCTGTTCGGTATAGTTCGGCCCGACTGCATCGCGCAGCCCGTCATAGGTCAGCGAATAACCGCCGGCATCGACGGAAGCACCCTGCTTCATCTCGACCACCGTCTCGGTGCCGAAGGTCGTCGCTGCGAAAATGCCGAGCACCGTCACTCCGAGGCCGAAATGGGCGATCGCCGTGCCGAATACCGAGCGCGGCAGCCCGGCCAGCCGTTTCAGGCCGACCGACAGCCCGACTTTGATAAAATTGCCGCGATACCAGAGGTCGGCGAATGCACCGATCATGCCCCAGAAACCCAGCACCAGGCCGAAGATCGCCAGAACCGGTCCGCCGTTCTGGATATAAAAGAAGGCAAGGCCCGCAGCCAATGCCAGGCCGGCAAAGACATAGAGCCGCTGCAGGGCGCCCAGGAGATCGCCGCGCTTCCAGGCAAGCACCGGGCCGAACGGCACGGCGACCAGGAGCGGCAGCATCAGCAGGCCGAAGGTCATGTTGAAGAACGGCGCGCCGACCGAGATCTTTTCGCCGGTCAGCGTTTCGAGGACGAGCGGATAGAGCGTGCCGGTCAGCACCGTTGCCGTCGCCACCGTCAGGATCAGGTTGTTGAGCACCAATGCACCCTCGCGCGAGATCGGTGCGAAAATGCCGCCCGCCTTCAGCATCGGCGCCCGCCAGGCAAACAGCGCGAAGGCGCCGCCGATGAAGATGCCGAGAATGCAGAGGATGAATATCCCGCGGGTCGGATCGGTCGCAAACGAATGCACCGAGGTCAGTACGCCCGAGCGCACCAGGAAGGTGCCGAGCAGCGACAGCGAAAAGGTCATGATCGCCAGGAGCACGGTCCAGATCTTCAGCGCCTCGCGCTTTTCCATGACCAGCGCCGAATGGAGGAGCGCCGTGCCCGCGAGCCAGGGCATGAAGGAGGCGTTCTCGACCGGATCCCAGAACCACCAGCCGCCCCAGCCGAGCTCGTAATAGGCCCAGTAGGAACCCATGGCGATGCCGGCGGTCAGGAAGGTCCAGGCGGCGAGCGTCCACGGCCGCACCCAGCGGGCCCAGGCGGCATCGATGCGGCCTTCCATCAGCGCCGCAACGGCAAACGAGAAACAGACCGAGAAGCCCACATAACCGAGGTAGAGTAGCGGCGGATGTACGGCGAGGCCGAGATCCTGCAGCACCGGATTGAGATCCTGTCCCTCGGCCGGCGCCGGATCGAGGCGCAGGAACGGATTGGAGGTCAGGAGGATGAAGAACAGGAAGGCGGTCGAGATCCAGGCCTGAACGGCCAGAACATTGGCCCTCAACGTATCCGGCAGATTGCGGCCGAAGACAGCGACGAGCGCGCTGAAGAACACCAGGATCAGCAGCCAGAGCAGCATCGACCCTTCGTGATTGCCCCAGACGCCCGAGAACTTGTAGATCAGCGGCATTAGCGAGTGGGAATTCTCCCAGACGTTCGCGACCGAGAAATCCGAGACCATGTAGGCCCAGGTCAGCACGCCGAAGGAAAAGGCCACGAGCGCGAACAGTACCAGCGAGCCGGTCGGGGCCAGCGCCATCATCGCGACATCGCGGCGCCGAGCGCCGACGACCGGCAGCACCGAGACGATCAGCGCGGTTGCGAGCGCCAGAACAAGTGCATAATGGCCGATCTCGATGATCATCTCGTTGCCGTCCCCTTGGCGCCATCAGGCTGACCCTGGTTGCCTTGGCCCTCGTTCCAGACGCCCTGCGCCTTCAGTCGGTCCGCGACGTCCTTGGGCATGTAGTTCTCGTCGTGCTTGGCGAGCACGCTGTCGGCCACGAAACCGCGCGATGCCGCATCGAACGCGCCTTCGGTCACCACGCCCTGGCCCTCGCGAAACAGGTCCGGCAGGATGCCCGTGTAGGTGACGGGCACGCTGCCGGTTCCGTCCGTTATCGTAAAATTCACCGTCGAGCCCTGGCCGCGCTTTACCGATCCTTCGGCCACCAGCCCGCCGAGCCTGATGCGGGTGCCAGGCTTGAGGTCGGCCTTGGCGAGATCGGCCGGCATGAAGAAATAGGCGACCGACTGGCTGAAGGCGAACATGACGAGCAGCACTGCGACGAGGATGAAGCTCATGCCGCCCGCGATCACCGCCAGCCGTTTCTGTTTGCGCGTCATTGCGCCACTCCTTCGACGGTGATCCCCATCTCGTTGGCGAGCGCCACCAGCTCGCCTGAGGACGGGAACTGCTTGAGGCCGCTCTTCAAGGCGTCCTCGGCCCTGGATTTGTCGCCGAGCACGGAATAGGAGCGTACCAGCCTCACCCAGCCTTCGAGATTGTTCGGGTCCTGTTTCAGCCGTTCCGCAAGGCTGTCGACCATGCCGCGGATCATCGCCTGCCGATCGCCCTGCGACATGTTTGCGGCCGCCGCCATATCTGCCTGGGACGGATTGCCGGGCGCCTGCGCCGTGCCCTGTCCCGTCACGATGGTGCCGCCGTTCTTGACGATATGCTGGTTGATCAGCTGCATCCACGGCGCATCGGCCGGCGAACCCTTGGCAATCGTCTCGAACTGCGCCCTCGCTTCTGCCGCCCTGCCGGCCTGTTCGAAGCCGAGGCCGACATAGAAACGTGAACGCGGATTGTTCGGATCCAGCTTCACCGCCTGCTCGAAGGCGGAACGCGCGTCCTCGGTGACGATCCCGTCATTCGATGCGACCAGCGTTTCGCCGAGCCCGGCCAGCCGGACGGGACTTGGCCCAAGAACGCGGATCGCATTTCGGTAGGCCATCTCGGCATCGCCAAGCCGCATGGAGCGGAAATAGATCGGCGCAAGCAGATCCCAGCCGGCGCCGTCATTGGGATTTTCGGCCAGATGCCGCTCCGCCTTGGCGACCAGCAGCGCGACATTGTTGCCGGGGTTGGCAAGCCGCGCTTCAAGCGGCTGGTCCGGCAGCCCGGGATTGCCGAGCGCCAGGTAAAGACAGAGCCCGACGAGGGGCGGCACCAGCGTGACCACAGTGGTGGCGAGCGCATATTTTCGCGCCTTCGGAGCGGCGATCTCCCTGCCCTCCCCGGCACCGGCCGCGGCCAGCAGCCGGCGGCCGATTTCGGCGCGGGCGTATTCCGCTTCCTCCGCGTTGATCAGGCCCTGGGCCCGGTCGCGGTCCAGTTCGGCCAGCTGGTCGCGATAGACGGCGACCTCTCCGGCACGGTCAGCAGACGCTGTTTTGGTGGCTCGGGCGAAAGGCAGAATGAGGATTGCCGCAACGGCCGCCGTCAGAGCTGCGAGGATGATCCATAAAACCATAGTGGCCCAATACTGCAACGGCCCGCGCTTTCCAACAGCGCAGCCGGCGTTGACGCGAATTTGAGGCCTTTGGCCGCAAGTTCAAGCCTGCATATGGGGCCGATCCGATCTGGCGGCCATGACCCATGTCAAACGGCCGCAGAGGAAATCAGGTGAGCGGCGTCCAGGTGCCGTTGGAATTGCGGCAGGCAGCGCCCCGCGCCGTCATGTCGCGGCCATTCATGATTACCGTATGGCGATACTGACGGCAGTTCTGGGTGCCTACCTGATAGGGGGCGCTGGCGATCACCTGGCCGTTCGCGTCGTCACCCTTCCAGGTGATTACCTCGCCGCCCGCCGCCCCTTCCAGGGCGCGATATTCCGCCTCGAGGGCGCGGGAACGGTCGCTTGACGAAAGCGTTGCGCCGCTACGGCCGACGATGCCGCCCTGCAGCGCGGAAATATAGGATGTGGATGGCGAGGGCCGCGGTGTCAGCAGGCCGCGCGTGCCGCCTGTCCCCGCTCCTGAAGACGTGCCGCAACCTGCCAGCAGGCCGGCAACCACAAGCGATGAAACGGTATTTCGAAGGCTCAATAATCGCATCGTGTCGGAAACCGGTCGCGGCTCGTTTTCTTCGGAAAGCTCGCCGAGACTGGTCCGGTCCCGGCATGGCATCATTATGGCGTCATTGGGAAAACACACAAATCCGACGATCTTTCAGTCTCCCCGCATATTAGCAGACATATAGAAATGCCTCTTCCGACAAAGATATAGCAGGCGATCCATCCGTCCATAAGCAACGGCAGGGAATAGGCCGATGTTGCCCTTACGCCACAGTCATGCTGGACCTTGTTGTGAATTTCAGACGATCACGGGGCTTCCTTGGCGATGCTCGGAAGCAGAAGCTGCGCCCTCAGGCCACCCCGCGTACCGCGCGTCAGCTCGACCGAACCCTGATACTCGCCGGTAATCTCCCGCACGATCGACAGTCCGAGCCCGGCGCCCGGCTTGCTCTCGTCGAGGCGCCTGCCGCGTTTCATCGCTTCATGGATCTGATCCGGCTCCAGTCCCGGGCCATCGTCCTCGACAGCGACCTCGACCCAAGAGCGGCGCGCGGTTTCGCCTTCGCCGGATTGAGGTCCGGATGTGGGCGTCGCGGTGATCCAGACGCCGGTTTCGCAGAAGCGTGCGGCATTTTCGAGCAGGTTGCCGACCGTCTCCTCGACGTCCTGCTGTTCCATGGCAAGCGCCACGCCCGGCGGGAAGACCGACAGGTGGAACTCCTTTTCCGGATTGAGCCGTCGCATCACCCTGACCAGGCGTTCCAGCGCCGGCTCGAGCTCGGTCCGGGCAAGCAGCGATTCGCGTTGGGCGGCGATGCGCGCACGGTTCAGGTAGGATTGCACCTGCGCCTGCATTCCCTCCGCCTGCGACCGAACCATGTCCGACTGCACCTTTTCGACGGCACGCGATTCGTTGAGCAGAACCGCGATCGGCGTCTTCAGCGAATGGGCGAGATTGCCGACCTGCATGCGTGCCCGCTCGACGATGCGGCGGTTGCTTTCGATCAGCGCGTTGATATCGCTGGCAAGCGGCATGATTTCGCGCGGAAACTCGCCTTCCAGGCGTTCCGCCTCGCCGCGCCGCACCTTTTCGAGCGAGCGTCGCGCGCCGTCGAGCGGCTGCAGCCCGTAAAGGATCGCCAGGCCGTTGACGACCAGGCTGCCGAAACCGAAGACGGCAAGAGCGATATAGAGACTGCGGGTAAAGGCCTGGATATCCTCCTCGACAACCGCGAGATTGCCCGACACGCGGAAGCGCGCGGCGCGGCCTTCGCCGTCGAGTACGACTTCGGTTTCAGCGACCAGAACATGGTTCTTGTAGGCGTCGATCGCGGGGTAGAAGCGCTCGTAGCGATTGTTGAAGGGTACCGCCAGGATCGACGGCACGCTGATGTTCGAGGTGCCGAGCGAGGAGGAGGACAGCGGCGTGGCTGCGAAGGTGCCGAGGGGCTCGATGATCCAGTACCAGCCGGTCTCGGGCTGCGAGAAACGCAGGTCGCCGAGCTGAGGGCTGCCGGCCAGCTTGTTGTCGTCACCGATCGTGATCGAGTTGATGACGTTATAGAGCTGGGCGCGCAGGAGGTCGGTGAAGGCGCGTTCGGCCGACTGCCGGTAGAGCTGCGAGATGACGATCGAAATGACGACCAGAGCCAGCGCCGACCACAACGTGGCCAGAAGCAGCACGCGGGCAGTCAGCGATCTTGGTCCGATCATCCGGAATTTAGGGCGCATCGTTTGGCGCTTGCATCCTGTAGCCGAGTCCGCGGACCGTCTCGATGAGGTCGACACCGAGCTTCTTGCGAAGCCGGCCCACGAAAACTTCGATCGTATTGGAATCGCGGTCGAAATCCTGATCATACATATGCTCCACAAGCTCGGTGCGGGAAACGACCTGCCCCATGTGATGCATCAGGTAGGACAGCAGCCTGAATTCGTGCGAGGTGAGCTTCAGCGCGATGCCTTCGACGCTCGCCTTGGAAGCCTTGGTATCGAGCCGCACGGGCCCGCAGACGATTTCGGAGGACGAATGCCCCGCCGCCCGGCGGATCAGCGCCCGAACGCGGGCCAGCACTTCCTCCACATGGAAGGGTTTTGCGACATAGTCGTCGGCACCGGCATCGATGCCTGCCACCTTGTCGCTCCAGCGGTCGCGGGCCGTCAGCATCAGAACCGGCATGCCCTTGCCTCCGGCACGCCATTTCTCGACGACGGTGATGCCGTCCATGACCGGCAGGCCGATATCGAGGATCACCGCGTCATAAGGCTCGGTTTCGCCCAGATAATGGCCTTCCTCGCCATCGAAGGCCTGGTCGACCACATACCCCGACTCCTTCAGGGCGTCGGAAAGCTGCCGGTTGAGATTGACGTCGTCTTCGACCACCAGAATGCGCATGCACCGCCCCTCGAATGATATGCCGGCAGATGATCGCCGCCGGAGCCGCTTTACATCGGAACCCTGACGGTCACCTTGCGCGGTCTTTGATTGCCATCGCCTTGGACGAGCACCGTCACGACACAGGTCTGGCCATCGGAGGAGGGCTGAGCGGAAAGAAGCCGCCCGCCGGTTTCGCGCACCACGCGCGACGCCGCCGAGCCGCAATCGCCTGCGACGAGGACGAGATAATCACTCGCAGAGACCTTTTCCGGCAAAAAGCCGGCGAAACCGGCAAGCCCGGCGGTCAATATCGCGATGATTGGCAGTCGCGCCATGGTTACAATTTCCACTCACAAGACAAACAGGATTCATGTCCAAAGCATGTGATGGATTATGTAGCCAAAGGCGGCTGAATGGCAAATGAATGGTCCGTAATGCTTTCCTTCATGGGACTATTTTCCCCTGATTCCGGTCTGGGCCGCGATACGACCGTAGATCGCGAAAAACCCGCCGGCAGCCCCCGCCAGCGTCACCGCAAGCTCTGCGAGGTCTGCCTGGACATCCGCTCCGAGCTGAATTCCCATGACTTGCAGAAGCGAGGCGGCAACCGCAATCAACCCGCCCCAGACCGTTTTCGACTGATACCACACCTTCATGCCATCCATGTTCATCTCCTTGTTTCAACCTAGAATACAACGGCCGCCTCCGCGGGGACGCCGAGCGGGACCGCCCGGCCCATCTGCCGGACCCGCAACGAAAGGCTCGATCGGATACCGCCGAAATCGGCAATCTCGTCGGCCGCCGGATAGGTGAATGCGGGTTCCGTCACCTCGACCATCCGCCTGACGACGGGCCCGTCCAGCACCTCGAGCCGGTAGCGCTCCTCCGGCTCGTCCAGAGGAATTTCGATCCCGTCCCAATTGTCCGCCTCGACCCTGCCACGCCTCACCCAGGTCAGCCGGGCATCGCCGTCGACCTGCCGCTCGCCGCGGATATGTACCGGCGAAAGCGGCGTCTCGGCTCGCATGCCGCCCGCAAATCCATGCGGGCCGGAACGCCCGCCCGCCTGCCCCAGGCTTTCCGCCAGCCAGTTCATGGCCAGGCCGCGCTCCTCCGCCGACAGCCCCAGCGGTACAACCGCCTCGTCGAGCACGACGACGGCCGCGCCCGCTGCGGCGCCCGCCAACATGGCATCCTCGGTCCCCGCCAGCCCGCGCAACAGGTTCGACAGCGACCAGCGATTCGGGCTGGTCTCTTCGGCTGCAGCAAAGCCGAGCACTTCCCAGGCGCCGTTCTGCGCTTTCACGGCAATACGGTTTTCGCCGTTCAACACCGCCTGCTCGTCCGCCGACGACAGGCCGCCGAAAAACAGTTCGATCTCCATGGTCAGACCACGATCGAAGCGCCCGATCGCGCCGCCCGAAAGCGGCGCCGCCAGAATGCCGACCCTTGCCGGCCGGTCGAGCACCGAGCGCGTGCGATACCCTTCCGTCGTCACGGAGGAGGATAGCGCCATCCGCCGCCACGGCCGGCAGAAACCCGCAACGCGGGCGAAGCTCGCTGCCTCGCCGGGCGCAAACCGCGGCAGATCGAGAAAGTGCAGTAGCGGCGCAAATGCGTCGGAGACGGCGCTACCGCCATTCCTGTACCCCTCGCCGATCGCATAATTCAACGGCGCAAGCGGCGCGTGGTGCCGCGCCTCGATCCGCCGCGCCGCACCCTCTTCGATCCGTTCGACGATGAACGTTCCCTCCGGACCAGCGGCATCCGGCAGAGCCAGCCGCACCGCATCGCCGGGCTTGACGGCAATATCCACCGGCGAAAGCGCAAAACTCAACGACCGCCTCGCGACCCTGTGCGTGCGCAGCAGCGTCTCGACCGCACCGAGCGACGTCTCCTCCGGCAGCACGGCCGGCAAGTCGTAACTGAGGATGCGCTGGCTTTCCGCACGCGCCCGCCGCGATCGCACGCCCGCCTGTTCGTAGTCCAGGCTCGGATTGTAGGAGGTCAGCACCGCCTCCGCCGCAAAATCGCTGTCATGCCCGCGGTTTTCCGACCACAGCGGCTCATCCTCGATATCGGCAATGATGGCGATCTCCTTCGCCGCCAGGCTCGCCGTCAACCGCGACCGAAAGCGCAGCCTGCCGCCGTCTTCGGCGACATCCACTTGAAAGACCTCGAGCAACGGCTCCAGAAGCGCTCTCGCGGAAGTCACCTCGCCCTGCACGTAGCCAGTCAGGTCACCGCTCACTTCAGAAACGTCGAAATCTTGAAAACCATGTTCGGTCAGGATCGCGGCGATCGCATCGGCAAGCGTGGTTCCTCCCAGCCGGCCATTGAGCCAATGGCCCGTGCGCCAGTTGCCGCCATCACTCCAGGCCGAAAGATCGCCGGGAAAGGCCGGAACAGGCCGGGCATCCCATGTCCAGACAAAGACGTGGCCTGGATCGACCATGCCGGTCGGCGGCGCGTCACCCTGCCACCAGCCATGATGCGCTTCCAGAAACCGACGCTGTATGCTGTCCGACCGCCCGCCGCTCGAGAAATGCGGCAGCGCGCTTTCGGCCGATTTTGGGTCGGTAAAGACGTTCGGCTGATTGGCGCCCTTGTCGACCGCCGGGCACCCGAGTTCGGTAAACCAGATCGGCTTCATGCCAGGCACCCAGGCCGTGGGCATTGCAGTCTCGGCACCGCCCGCACGGTCATGATGCCGGTTCGACCACCAGCCCAAGAGGTCCTTGTAACGATAGACCCACGGCTTACCCGCCAGTCCGTCGCTGATCTGCGACCGCACCCGGTTCCGCCGGTCCGCATCGCTCGCATAATACCAGTCGAAACCCTCGCCGGCGGCGATCTGCGCCGCCATCGCTTGGGCATCATCCGCAAGACGAAAACCATCTGGATTTTTCTCCGAAAGATCTTCGTCGCGCCAATCGCCGAGCGGTATGTAGTTGTCGATGCCGACCGCATCGATATCCGCCGAAGCCCAGAGCGGATCGAGGTGGAAATGCACCTCGCCCGAACCGTCCTGCGGGTGATAACCGAAATATTCGCTCCAGTCGGCGCCGTAGGTGAGCTTCGTCCCCGGCCCGACGATCGCCCGCACATTCGCCGCAAGCTGAACCAGCTCCTGCACGAAAGGAAAGGTCCCCGTCTCGTCGCGCAATTGCGTCAGCCCGCGCAGCTCCGAGCCGAGGATGAAACCGTCGACCCCGCCCGTGGCCGCCGCCAGGCCGGCGTAATGCAGCACCATGCGCCGGTATCCCTCGGAACTCGCGCTGAAAGCCTGCACCTGCGCCCGCGCTTCTGCAGTCTTGTCCGCCGACAACGGATAACAGGTGATCCGCCCGCGCCAGGGAAAGGCCGCCTGCTCCACCCCGCCATAGGGGTCCGGTCGGCCATTGCCTGGCGGGATATCCATCATCAAGAACGGATAAAGATAGACCTTCAGCTCACGCGCCTTGAGGTCGGCGATCGCCTGCGCCACGCTCGCATCGCTCGGCGTGCCGCCGAAAGCCGGCCCGCTGAGCTGGCTCACCAGATGCGCGCCGCCGCGCGACATCCCGGCCACGGACCACTCCGCGCTCTCCTCCCACCGCTCGAGCACTTCGACACCCGGCACGATCCGGCAATGTCCTGCCCTGAGGTCCGTCCCGAACCAGGAGACCACCAGCGCCACCCGCTCGAGGTTCGGGCAGAGCGCCTGCAACTCGTCGAGCGGCGCCTGCCAGTCGGTTCCGGTCGCGAGCGTATGGCGATTGAGAATGCGCGCGCTGCCCTCGCCGGTCTTCTCCGTCACCGGCACGGTCGCATAACCATGTTCGGTCGCGCCCGGAGTGATCGTCACGGCGCGTATCTGATGCTCGAGCCTGCCCACCGGCCGCAGCACCTCGAACTGCAGGAGCGGGATGCGATTGCCGAAACTGTCGAGCGGCAGCCGTTCGAACACCACATAGGCCAGTCCGCGATAGGCCGGCGCATTGCCCTCACCCTGCTTCGCCTCGATCAGCGGATCGGGCAATTGCTCCCCGTCGCCACGATAGACCCGCATCTCGATCGCCGTCAGATCGAGCTCACGTCCATCGGCCCAGACCCGCCGCACGCCGGCGATCGGGCCCTCGCAGAGCCCGACCGCCAGGTTTGCGAAATAACGGAACGTCTCCACCCGCGGCCCGCTGGTCGTCTTGCCGCCGGAGCGCTCGCGCGTCACCTCCTCCTCGAAACGTGTCGCCCAGATCAGCGTGCCGCCGATCCGCGCCGTCCCGTAGATGCGGTTGATCGCCGTACCCTCGTCCGCACCCGGGATGCGTGCGGTCGCAAGACGAGGCCCGGAGATGGTCGCGCCGCTGCCGCCTATCAGCGCCCGATCGACCATGC
>NZ_PVBI01000020.1:0-54681 GCF_002968675.1 Neorhizobium sp. T25_13 | reverse complement strand
CCCGATGATCGCCCCAACCGGACCGAACACACTGCCGAGCGCCGCACCCGCCGCCTGGAAAAGGATAGTGGCCATGGAAATACCTCATACACTGCAGTCACGCGAAATAGCTACTTTTCGCTCTCTATGATTGCATGTTAGATTAAAGTCGATTGAGGATTAAAAGCAGAATACGCCGCACCAGCAGGCGTGTCGGCGAAGATGGGCTCCGCCGACGTGGGCAGATGCCTTAGTTCTCAATCACGGAGGGGATGTTATGGGGCCACGGCCTTTTAGCGTCACGCTGATGGTGAAGAAAACCCGGACAGGCTGGTCAATAGCTGTCCGGGTCATATTCGCTAGATAGTAAAACGATGGGCGAGGTTACCGCCTCGCTCATCACTCCACCAATATAGACCATGCCGTCAAAAATGCAACCAGCTACGCAAGAATGCAATTTTTAGTTGATTTTTCTACTTGGAGGAGTGGAGGGTTGTGAATAATATGTGGGAACCGATAGACGCCCGCAACCCGTCGCCGCCACGATGGTACCAGCGCCGAACGCGTCACCGCCGATTGCTCATAGGCATGGATGAAATGCTGCGGCCCGGCCAATACCCCGGCATGTTTCGCCGGACAGTCCGGTCGCCAGCGGAACAGCAGGACATCTCCCCGCTCCGCTTCCGCCAGCGGCACAGCCGGCCCGAAGAGCCGCGCGGCCGCGTCCGCAAGCCGGTCTTCGCCGCTCCGCTCCGCCCAGTCCGGCGCATAGGCCGGCACCGTCTCCGGCTCCTCGCCGTAAAGCTCGCGCCAAATCCCGCGGATCAGCCCGATGCAATCGCAGCCGACGCCCCTCGTTGCGCCCTGATGCCGATAGGGCGTGCCGATCCATCCCTCGGCCAGTGCCACGACCCGCTCGCCTTGCCTGCTCATTGGAAGATCGGGCCCCCGTCATGGACCCGCTCCCCGTCGGCATAGGAATAGGCGAAATCGGCGCCCGGGACATGTGGAAAGCCGCGAAAATTCAGATGGTTCGCAAAGCGCCTCTTGCAGGTCGCAAACGACTTGTCGCAACCGGCGGTGACCGTGAACGTGTCGCCCGCCGCAACCGGCTCCTCCAGCGGCAACCAGAAAGTCAGCTCCACCGAACCGTCCGCGCTCTTTTCGTGCGCATCGACATCGACCGCCACGCCACCCGCAAACGTCAGCACGCCCTGCCGAAAGAAATCGCTCGCGAAACCGCCGAGGCCCGAGACGACAATCCGGCTGGCATCCTTCACCGCGATCACCGCCCCCTCGCCGCGCCACAGATCCAGGTCCACACCACAACGGGCATCCCCGAGGCTCGCATCGCAGCGCCGGTTATAGACGCGCCCCTGCGGCTGGCTCAGCCGATGCGCCAGACTGCGCAGTTCTGCGCGAAACTGCCCGCCGGCGCGGGAAACCTCGCCGATCTCCCGCACGTTCAAGAGCACATGCTGGTCCGGCGCCGCCCAGTTGACGAGAAACAGTTCCACCCGCGCACCGTCATACCTGCCGGTCGCCAGATCCTGCTCGCGGATCGCCGCATTCGAAAATCCGCCGGCCACCTCGTCGGCACCCGCCGAAAGCCCTGTTGCCGCTTCTGCCTCGCTTGCCGAAAAGCCACTCGCCGCCAGGAAGGTCGTGCCGCCGAATGTCAGGTCGTGGTCGTGCTCGGTAAATCCCAGCACCGCCCCGTCACGCCGCGTTACCCGCCATGCATGGCAGGTGGTCGTCGTCTCCTGCGCCAGATGTTCGGCCAGATCAGCCGGTACCGTTCTCATGCCAAAACCTCCGTCAGCGGAATGGTTGGAATATGCCCGGCATTGAAATGCGCGAGGTTGACATCGATCCGGTCCGTATCGAACCGCACCGGCACGTCGAATTCGTAACCCGCCCGCACCGCCGCCCCGACCGGCGGAACATGCCCGGCGGCAAAGGTGACGATCCCCGTTGCCGCATCGACGGACCAGACCTCCGTCGGTACTGCGACGCCGTCCACCGACACCACGATCGAGCCAGTGACCGGCTTGGCGATCCGCCTCGTCCAGCTCCCCGCGCCATCCGCATAGGTTTTGACGAGCTGGAATGCCGCGGTCTCCCCGTCGCCCGTGCCGATCGCCTGATCGGTCGCCGATACCGTCTCGCCCGGCGCGCAGGATTTCCCGTCGACCGGATCGCGGAACCGAAAGCCGTAAAGCTGCCCGCCCCGCGCCTCGAAAAATTCCAGCACCGCATAAAGATCGGCGAGCGACTTCACCCCCGAGCCGGCATCATAGCTGCGCCTTGAATCCCTCCAGCGCTGGTTACGCTGCTCGCGTCCGTTGGAAAGATTGACGATATCGGTGCGTCGCACCGGCCCGCCGGTTGCCCCGAGCGCCAGGCGCAACGGGAACCGAACCTCGTGAAAACCGCTCATCTCATCCTCGCAACATCATCGTCACAGGCCACGCCGACCGCGCGAAACACTGCGCGCCAGCATGGCGGAAATCTGCCCTTCGCTTTTCCGAAAGCTCGCGGCGTCGCTCGCCGTCACGTTGAAGACGATCTGCGGCGTTGCTCCGCCGGCCGCCGCAACGCCGAGCGCGCCGTCCGGCCCGCGTCTGAGCGGCAGGATCGCTTCCGCCCCCGCCTCGCCCATCAGGCCCATATCGCCGCCCATCGGAAAGAAGCTCGGGGAGCGCACGACACCACCGTCGGCAAATGGCGTCACCGATCCGACAAGCCCGCCGATCGCATTGCCCAGCATGTTTTCCAACGGCCTCAGGCCGGCGGCAAGCGCGATGTCCGAAAGCCGGTTGCCGAGCCCCTTGAGTACGTCCTCGAGCCCGCGGCCGCCTGTCGTCGCGGACCTGAGCGCCCCGGTCAGCGCCGCACCGAAGCGTTGCGAACGCACTTCGAGATCCGCCATCACGCCGGTCAGCGCCTCCGCGCCGGACAGGGTGCCCGCCAAACTATTGTCGTCTTCCATGGTGAACTCCCGTTTCGTCGCCGCGGCCCTAACTCACCGATCCGGAAACGCCCGCATCAGCGCGTCCAACCCCGCCTTCTCCATACCCGCGCCAGGTCCCCCCAGTCCGCCGGCCATGGCAGAAAACTCGACTGGCGTCAGCGCCCAGAAATCCCTCGGCGGAAGCCGCAGCAGGCAGAGGCCGGCATGCATCACCGCATCCCACGGGAACGGTCGCCTCGCCTCTTCGATCGCAGTTGTGGCGGAGAACCCACTCGAAGTTCCTCCTGCGACTGGCCCGATTCCCGCTGCGGCACTCAAGGGTTTGCCGCGGCCTCCCCGCCCGGCGCCCCAAACGTCGCCGCCAGCAGATCGCCGACAATCCGCGCGTAGCCTAAAATTCCGCCCTCGACGCTCATCGCCGCCACCTCGTCGTCGGAGAGCAGATTGCCGCCGCCCCTCAGGCCGGCACCGATCAGCCGGATCATGTCCGCCGCCTTCAGCCGCCCGGAGGAAAACCGGTCCGCCAGCCCGTTGAGGTCGCTGACGGAAAACGCAGTTTCCAGTTCCGCCAATGCGCCGAGCGTCAGGCAGAGAATGCGGCGCTCGCCGTCGATCACCGCCTCCACCTCGCCGCGCCTGCGGTTTGCGTGTCCGCCCGCCATCACAGCACTCCGAAGGTCAGGTTGCCGGCCGATTCCAGTGCCAGTTCAAAGCGGATCTCGCCATTGTGCTCGCCGGAATATTCGAGCGCCGTCACCTGAAACGGTCCGCTCAACGTGCCGAAGGCGGGGATCAGGATCTGCCAGGCCAGAATGCTGCCGGCAAAGAACGCAGCCCGTACCAGCGCGTCGCTTTCCTGGTCCTTGAAAATGCCGGCACCAGTCAGAGACGCGCGCTGCACACCGGCGCCCCCCAAGAGCTCGCGCCAGCGTCCGGCGCTTTCGGCATCGGTGATGTCGACGGTCTCGGCATTGAAGGCAAGCCGCTTCGAGCGCAACCCCGCCACCGTCAGGAACGCGCCGTCATTGTCGATCTTCGAGAGCAGGTCCTTGCCCTTCTGCGCCACCATGTGGAAGTCCTTTCCGCTGTTATCCGTTTGTCGCTTCCGCACCGTAAAAAGCGGTGCTAGAGCATCGGGCGCTCAACCATCCCTTTCGCGAATGCCTCCCGCCGCCATGCCCAAGATCCTCCCGCTGCGCTCGGCGCAGACGATCGCCGTGCTCGCCGTCACCCAGATCATCTCCTGGGGCACGACCTTCGACATGCTCGGGGTCATGGGCCGCATCGTCGCGCCGGAACTTGACCTCCCGAACGAGGTCGTGTTCTTCGGCCTGTCGGTCATGATGCTGGTCAGTGCGCTCGCCGGTCCCGCGACCGGGCGGCTGCTCGCCCGCCATGGCGCCGCAAAAGTCATGGCCGGCGCGTCCGTCATCTTCGCGATCGGCCTGCTGCTGCTCGCGAGCGCCCACGAGATCCTGGTCTACGGGCTCGCCTGGATCGTTATCGGCATCGGCGGTGCGCTCGGTCTGTCGGCGCCGGCCTATACGGCGGTCGTCGAGCGCGAGGGCCTGGACGGCAAGCGCATCATCGCCATCCTGATGCTGTTCACCGGGCTTTCGGCGACCATTTTCTGGCCGCTTCTGGCGCTGATGAACGATCTCGTCGGCTGGCGGATGACGTTCGTATTTTCAGCCATGCTGCAGCTCTTCATCTGCCTGCCGCTCTATCTGTTCGGTCTTCCCAAACCGATCGACCGCAGCGAGCAAACCCAAGCCACGGATACGGTCCCTGTCGATTTCACGCCGCCGGAACGTCGTCGCGCTTTTTTCCTGGTGGCGGCGGCAACGGCGATCAGTTCGTTCATCAGTTTCGGCCTGTCGCCCTCGCTGCTGGCCCTGCTGCAACAGGCCGGCGCCTCGCCGGCGCTTGCGCTACAGCTCGGCTCGGCGCGTGGCGCGATCGGCGTTTCGGCCCGCTTCGTCGACATGGCTCTCGGCAGACGCGGCAATGCGCTTCTGACTTCGCTCGTCGGCACCGGCCTGATCCTCTTCAGCTTCCTGCTCACCGCGACCGTCACGCCCTCCGCCCCGGTCCTGGTGGTCTTCATGCTGCTCTATAGCTTCGGCACCGGCGTGCTCGCAGTCGCCCGTGCACTCCTGCCGCTGTCGCTGTTCTCACCGCGCGAATTCGGCCTGCAATCGGCCCGCCTGTCGCTGCCGCAGAACCTTGCCACTGCCGCCGCCCCGGTCATCTTCACCGCCATCCTCGACCGCGCCGGCGTCACCGCGGCGCTGGTGACCGGCGCCGTGCTCTCGGCAATCTCGCTGGTATTGGTGCTGATGCTGGTGAGGTTGGTGCGGCGGGCGAATGCGCGGACGGCCGTTTAATCGCTGATTGACGCGATGATATCCTTGACCGGCAACAGCAAGGTCCGATCCAGCCCCTTGGCCTGGCGGAAACCGTATCTGAGGTAAAACCTTGTTGCCTCATCGTCGAGCGCATGAACCATCACTGCCCGGAACGCCACCACTTCGGAGGTCGCAACCACCGCCAGAAGAGCGTTCTTCAGTAGTTCGCCACCCAGCCCCTGCCCATGGTGCCGCCGATCCACGGCAAGCCGGGCCAGCAATGCCACCGGAATTTCGCCTGGCGCCTGATGGCCCTTGACCTGACGGGGCGCTTTTTCGCGCGAAATCATGCCGGCGCAAAGCGAGTGGTAACCGACCACCCGAAAATCGGCGTCCGCGATCACGAAGGTCCTTGTGTAACCCTGTGCCTGATTGTGAAGCGCCATCTCCTTCAGGAAAACATCGAGAACCGGTTTGCCGCTATCGAAATCTCCAAGGTGATGCTGTTCACTCAGCGGGGCCGGCTTGCGATACATGGTCTCAGTCGAGCCATTCCCGGTTCGACTTCAGCAGAGCCGAGAGCTTCTCATTGACCTGAGCAGGCTCGCCAAGCAGATCCTCGACGGCATCGAAGACAGTCGCGTCGACGCCAATGAAGCGCTGGTCCAGAAGCTCCTTCTGGGCCGTTGCAAAAGCCGCTTCGGTCATGAATGCGGTCAGCGATTTGCCGGAAATCTCGGCCGCGCGGGCAATCACCTCCCGCGTGCCGGCATCAATCCTCAAATTGATCGTTTCGCTTTTCCGAAGAGCTACCACTGCCATCACCCCAATGCACATACATTGTATATACATCTCCGGCGAAATATTCAATGATCAGGCTTTCATTATTCCGTCACCGCGCGAAACCGCATCTCCGCCAGATAGAACTTCGTCTTCGGCTCCCGCCGCGTCCTTGTGCCCACCTGCAGCAGGTTCACCAGCACCGCACCCTCCAGCGCCAGCGCCGCATCGTGCAGCAGGGCGTGCACCAGGCCGGCGATCTCCTGTGCCTGCCGCCGTCCCTCGCCATCCGACCAGATTTCCAGAACCAGAAGATGTTCCTCGCCGGCCTCGCTGGCGGTCGAAAAATTCCGTGTCTCCATCTCGCCGAACACCACGCAGGGCAGCTTTGCCCGCGGCAGCAGCCGGTCGCGGATGCCGTCCGTGCCGACGATCGCGGCCAGCGCCGCATCATTGGCAAGCGTCTGATGGATCGCCTGCAGAAGCGCGTTTCCCGCCGTCATCGGGTTTCCTCCTCGCATTGGCAGACGAGATAGCGCCGCGTCTCGTCTGGATCGTGCACCAGCTTCACCAGGAAGATCCGCGCGCCCTTGCGAAACCGCTGGCCGGCTGAAATGCCGTCGCGGAACCGTACCCAGATGCGGTGGCTGATGGTGCCGGCCTCTGCGGCCGCCTGTTCGGCTACCACGAACAAAACCGGCTCGATCCGTGCCCAGAGCGAGAGCGTCACCTCCCAGACCACCGTCGCGCCACCCTGCCCGTCCGGCACCGTCCGAGGCGCCTCGAGGTCGAGCCTTGCGGTCATCAACCCCGGATCGAAGAACAGGACCATCAGAGCCTCCGCATCCGGAAAGGCGCGATCAGCCGCTCGTAGCCGTCGGGGATGCCGGCCGGCTGGTTCTCGGACGAAACGACGCCGCGGAAGGCAAACATGTGGCCGATATGAATCGACATCGCCCGTTTCAGCGTGTCCGGCACATCGGTGCCCGCCTCGCCGAAACCGGCCGAAAAGTCGATCTCGATGCCGTTGACCGACCGGACCGGCGCCGGTGGGTGTCGCAGCCACAACCGCGCCGGCCGGCCCTTGCCGTCGAGCAGATGATCTTCCAGTGGAACTTCAAGCGCCGTCCCGTCAGCGTCGTAAACCGTAACGTTCTGAATCTCTTGCACCGGCGATCTCGAAATCCGGATCACCCCGTCCGCCGGCCAGCGGTCGAGATAGAGCCGCCAGGCTTGAGAGATCAGGCAAAGCCCCGTCTCCCGCTCCAGGTGTTCGCGGGCGGTGCTGATCAGCGAGGCCAGCAGCGCATCCTCATCGCTTCCATCGAGACGCAGATGCGCCTTCACCTCGGCAAGCGTCAGGGGCTCCGCGGAAGGCGGAGTGGTTTGGGCGTAGGTCATGGGGATCCTTGGAGAGCTTGGCCGACGCCGGCTCCGCATACTCCGTCATCCTCGGGCTCGACCCGAGGATCCAGGCCGAACCCGATGGGTATCAATGCGGAGAGGCGCCACGCTAGAAAGGCTGGATCCTCGGGTCGAGCCCGAGGATGACGGAGGCCGAATTATGCCGCCGCAAACTTCACTACCTTGATCGCCTCGAAATTCTGCACCCCGCCGCCGACGCGCTTGGTGATGTAGAAGAGCACATAGGGTTTCGCCGAATAGGGGTCGCGCAGGATGCGCACGCCCGCCCGGTCGACGACGAGATAACCGGAGCGGAAATCGCCGAACGCGATCGAGAGCGAATTTTCCGCCACGTCGGGCATCTCTTCGGCCTCGGCGATCGGAAAGCCCATCAGCGAGGCCGGTTGGCCGGCCGATACCGGCGGGTGCCAGAGATAGTTGCCGTCGCCGTCCTTGAACTTGCGGATGTCGCCCTGCGCCTTGCGGTTCATCATGAACGTGCCGTTCTGGCGATGGCCGGCCTTCAGCGCATAGATGACCTCGATCAGCGTGTCCGAAGGACCGGTCGATTTCCAGCCGCCCGCCACGCCGGTGGCGATATGGCCGATATTGCCCCAGCTCCAGGAGCCTTCCGCCACCGTCGGATAGGACAGAAATCCTTTCGGCTTGTTGGTGCCGTCGCCGCGGATGAAGGCGTCGCCCTCCTGCTCGGCAAACACGATGTCCACCTCGCCGGCAATCCAGGCTTCGATATCGACCGCCGAGTCGTCCAGCAGCGACTGCGTCGCGGCCGGCATGGCGTAGAGCTCCATGGTCGGGAAGGAGAGTTCGGTGAGCTGCGGCGTGTTGGTCTGCGGCCGCGCCGTGGTCTCGGCCACCCAGCCGGTCGAAAGGCCGGCCGCCGCGAACGGCTTCTTCAGCACGGCGGAGGACACGGTGCGCACGGTCGAGAGCGCCCGCATCGGCGAGACCGCCGAAATCCGCCGGCCGATTTCCGTGTCGGTTTCCGGCGGAACGAGATAACCGCCATCGGCTCCCGTCCCGGAAGAAAACGCCTTGGCCTCCAGCTCGCGCAGACCGTTTTCCTCGCCACGCCGCACATAGGCGTCGAAGGCCGCCTTGTGCTCCACGGCCTCGGCCGAAAGCTCCGAACCGCCGCGGCCGAGTTGCGGCCTGGCCTTCTTCAGCACCAGCTGGTCGAGCATCTTCTTCTGGTCGTCGACGGCGCGGTTGATGCGGTCCATCTTGTCGCGGGTCACGACATCGGCGGTCAGCTTCTGCTCGATCTCGCCGAGGCGCCGGTCGTTGACCTCCTTGAAGGCCTCGAACGCCTCCATGAATTCGTCGAAGGCCGCCGTCACCGTTTCCGGCATTCCCTTGACTTCGGGGGCTTTCACTTCGGGCGCCACGCTTGCCATCGTTCTCGCCTGCTCGGTCATATCGCTTTTCCTTTGAAGGTTGATTTCATCATCATCTTCGCCGCCCGCCGCATCTGGCGGACGAGTTCGGTTTCCCTGTCGCGGAAGAACCGCGCATGCTTGACGTTGGAGACCCGGGCCGATGGCAGCATCGGAAAGGTCACCACCGAGATTTCCCAAAGGTCTGCCTCGAGAATTTTGCGCACGCCCGTCTTGGCGTCGGTGCGGGCCTTGACCGTGCGGAACCCGATCGACAGCCCGTCGAGCGCGCCCGATTTCATCAGCGCCAGCACCTCGCGGGAGCGGGCGACGCCCGGCGACAGCATGCCCTCGACATACAGCCCGCGGGCATCCTCGCGGATCGTCCGCCAGGCGCCGATCGGCTCGGAAGGGTCGTGCTGATAGAGCATCCGCACCCCCATCGCCCCACGCTCGAAGAGGCAATTGCGAAAGGCGCCGCGCTCGATCGTATCCTTGCCGAGATCGACCTCGCCGAAGACGCTGGCATAACCGGAAAACACCCCGTCGCCGGTGAGCCCTGCGAGTTCCAGATTGGCAAATTTGCGCGCAGTCGGACGCGGCCCGCGATAAGCGTGCATTGGTATTCTCCTAGCGATTGAATTGGAGCCAGCCCCTCATCCGCCTGCCGGCACCTTCTCCCCGTTGTCACGGGGAGAAGGAACACGCGGTGACGCCCTGGCATGCCAACGGCGTCAGAGATGAGGGAAACGGGCGCGTCGTACTTCCTTCTCCCCGCATGCGGGGAGAAGGTGCCGGCAGGCGGATGAGGGGCTCCGGGCGAAGACCGAAGTTAAGCCCCGCCGCCCCGTCCCCCATATCTGACAGCGATCCTCGCCAGCGCGCCGAGCACCCACCAGGCACAAAGGCTGGCCGCCGCCGACCCCGTCAGCATCACTTCCGCGCCGGAAAGCTCTCCGCCGATCCCAAGTCGCTCCACCAGCCAAAGCCCGGTCGGGCCGCCGAAGATCATCCCGCAGCTCAGGCCCGTCAGAAACCGGCTCGCCGCCTCGCGGCGGCTCTTCGGCAGCAGATAGATCAGCGACACGCCGGCTCCCGCCGTGGCGCCCACCGCCTTGGCAGCCCAGATGCCGGCCAGGGCGCCCGGATCGTTTCCGAGATCAGCCATTTTTAATCTCTCTTGTTTATGATGCACGCATATGGACCAAACGGCGCTGCTGCCATGCACCAGCCGTTCCGCGCTCGACCCAGGGTCGGCGGATCCAGTTTCCATGAATGTTCAGAATCGCTTGGCGCTACCTGCTGCGAAGTTGAGTCCGGCACTTCGCAAGTTGAGTGAGTTCGAAGACCGATTCAGCAGACCTGCAGGAAGTGTGCCTCCTCGACGATTTCATTCGAAGTCGTCGTCTTCGTCCTTTTCGAGATCCGCTGGCCCCTGCCGCGCATGCATGATGGAGACAATCAGTATCCGATCCGCCTCGATGACATAGTCCAGATGATAGGGCGCCGATACGAAACGGCGAATTCCTTCGACCGGCGCCACAGCGGTCCCGACACGAGGATGATCCGCAATCAACCGTGCCGCCCTCTTGACCTGTTCCGAAAAGGCAATGGATGCCCGTCGGCTGAATTGGGCAAGATACGCCCTTTCCCGTTGGACGTAGCGTATCGCTTCTTCCGACAGGAACACCTTCATCAGGCGGCGTCCTCGCGGTTGAGACGGTCAAGCTCGGTGAAAAACTCCTCCGCCTCCACGAAGCGCCCGGCCTCGATATCCTCCCTGCCACGCTGGATGCTTAGGATTTCGCTTCCCTCTGCCATCAGATAATATTTCAGCGCACGGACGATCACCCAGGATCGGCTTCTGTCCGCTGTCTCAGCGATCTTCTCGATGTCCTCAAGGATGTCGAGCGGCAGGCGCAGCGTGATCGGGTCTGAAAGAACGGGCTTGGCCATCAGAGCCTCCATTTGTAATACGATGTATTACAATCTACACCCGTTGCTTACAGATTAATACCCCACTGCCTCGCGCTTCTCCTCGTCGCTCAGGAACGCCGCCGCCCCGACCCTCGCCCACAGCGCCTCGCGCTCGGCGGAAAGGCCGGCGATCCGGTCGAGGTCCGGTTCCAGCCGCAGCCTGTCCCCATAAGCTTCAGACAGCCAGGCAGAAAAGCTCGCCGCGGTGCGGGAGATCAGCGGCAGCACTGTGAGCCGGTAGAAGGCGCGGTTGGCCTCCTGGTAGTTGGCATAGGTGTTGTCGCCGGGAATGCCGATCAGCATCGGCGGCACACCGAAGGCGAGTGCGATGTCGCGTGCCGCGCCGTTCTTGGCCTCGATGAAATCCATGTCCTTCGGCGACAGACCCATCGCCTTCCAGTCGAGACCGCCTTCCAGCAGCAGCGGCCGGCCGGCATTGACGGCGCCGGAATAACCCGCCTCCAGCTCGTCCTTCAGCCGCTCGTACTGGTCGACGGACAAGTTGCCGCCATCCTTCGGCTGGTAGACCAGCGCGCCGGAAGGCCGTGCGGAATTGTCGAGCAGCGCCTTGTTCCAGCTTGCGGCCGCATTATGCAGGTCGAGTGCCGCACCCGCCGCCCCGAGGGGCGGAAAACCGCAATGGTCGTCGAGCGGATGAAACAGTTTCAGATGCAGCAGCGCGATGCCATCGCTCTCGGCCGGTAGCCGCCGCGTGGTGCCGCCGGCGCGATAGTCGTAGCCCGCCACCCAGCCGTCGCGGCCCTCGACCACGCTCACCCGGTCGGGCCGGAGCAGATGCAGTTCGCGCAAGTCCCCGCCGATCGACAGCGGCTCGACATAGGCATTGCCGGAAAGCGCAAGATGCCCGTAGAGCGCCTCGAAAAAGTCAGGCCCGCCCTGCCGGCCGTTCGGCCGCGCCAAGAGCGCCAGCGCCGGATGTTCGGCAAGCTCCGTCGCACCGTCATAGGCAAGCCACGGCACGGCTGCGGCGGCTTCGGCGATCATCCGCACCGCCCGATAGGCGACCGGGTTCTTCATGAACCCTGCCCGCGCCAGCGCCGCATAGGACCGCCCCGACCACTGCGCCGCTCCCTCGCCAGACACGATCGCGAAACCGGAGGCCATCTTGGTCTCGGCCCTTTGGATATCGGTTCCCTGGATTTCGGGCACGGTCTGTCGCCCACCCGTGGAAAACCACGGGCGCCGGAATGGAGATTTCATCGTGACTGTCCTTTTCGCTCGCGGGCGCCAGGGCCCGCTTCAGGGAAGCGGCAGGGGCGATTTCACCGCACTTTGACTGTCGAAATCGGCCGCAATGCGCATTTCGCGGATCGGGCGGACGATATCGATCGAGGCCTGATAGACCGGATGTGCCTTGTAGGCGGCCAGCGCCGCCGCATCCTCGAATTCGCCGTAGACCACCAGGTCGACCTCGTTGCCGAGCTGGTCGCTCTTCACGTTGGTGCCGATCTCCAGGGTCAGCGCATGCGGATTGCCGGTCAGCAGGGAAAGACCTGCCCGTACCCGTTCGATCTCGCCCGTTTGCGCCGTGAAAAATACGATATGGCGTATCATGGAACCTCCAGCAAAGCGGAGGCCTCGCTATCACGGGCTGCCATCGGCGACAATGCGGCCTATTGCGCGGCCTATTGCAGCGCTTCGGCGAACACCCGCGCATGCCGCGCCACCAGGTCCGCCCGGTCGTTGCCGTTGATGATTTTCCTGGCGCCCACCCACTCGGCTCGCCCCTGCCCGAAATAGTCGCCGAGCTTGCGGCCGGTGAAACTGCCGCGCCGCATGCCCTCGATCAGGATCGCCACCGAGACCGGCATTTCCATCGCCCGGCCCGGATCGGCCACCAGGTCGATACCGGTCACAGCGGACATCGCCTCGTAGTTCCGCCTGTGGGTGAGCTGCACCAGTCCGCGGCCGAGCCAGCTTTTTCCTTCCGCGTCCGGCCGCCAGTAGGGCGTCTTCACCGACCCGAGCCGGCCCGCGGCAAAAGCCTCGTCCAGCCGCGTGATCGCCGACCTGTCGCTGGCCGCCAGGGTTTCCCGGACGGGCTGCATGGTGGCGGCCGTCTCGTGAAAGGCGGTCGCCAGCACATAGGAAAGCGGCTGCGCCTCACCTTGGCCGTCTCTTTCCCGCCAAGCGTCGAGAATCGCCGTCATCCCCTCCACTTGGGCGGCGACGAGTCGGCCCTTGAAGAGCTTCGTCCGTACCAAATCAAAGAAAGTATGCCGGTTGTGAGCCATCTGGAGCCTACTCCCATACCGCGTCACAGGGTTTCAATCGGTTTAGAAAAACTAAATCGTTTTAAGCCCTTAGGCGGCAGTTTACTTTTTTCTAATGATGTGGAACCAACGGCTCTACACGACGTTCAGGTCCGCTTTCTAAACAACAGGAGATCATGATGATGCAGCAGCCCGCACCGGCCGCCCCTTCCAAGCCGATCCCGCAGCATGTCGTCGAGCGGATCGAATCCGAATGGAAGCAGATGCGCGAAAGCGCCCAGCCGAAGCCGGTTGCCCCGCGCTGATCATCATCGCCTGAATAGCGAGCCGCGCTCAAACACCGCGCACGCGCGGCTCTCCATGACCTTCCAGCATCAGCGCCGTCAGCGCCCAGACCAGCGCATCAAGCCGGTCGGGCGAACGGCCTGAAGACAGTCCGTCCGGACCGAAATCGCACATCTGGTCTTCGAGTTCGGCAAACCGCCCGGCATGCGCTACCCGTCCCTGTTCGTAGAGGGCGGCCACCGGTTCGGCGCGCAGGAATTTTCCGCGCGTCGCCCGCACCATCGTCACCGGCAGCGCCGCGTCGACGCTTTTCAGCATCGCCGTTACCATCTCGCCGCCCTGGTTCACCTCGGCCACCACCCGGTCCGCCTGAAAGCGCGCATAAGCGCGCGCCACCGCGTTCGCCCAGCCGGCCGGGGTTTTGCCCTCGACCGAACAGTCGGTCAGCACAACCGCCCGGCCGCTCGCTTCCAATCCGGCGACGACGATGCCGCAGCAGGAATGTTCGCCCGAACCCGAAGGCGGATCGACGGCGACGACGATGCGCCGGAGCGCACCGGTAAAGCGGATCGTGAAGGCTTCGAGGTCGGCCCGTTTCCACAGGGCGTCCTCGCGGTCCTCGATCAGTTCGCCGGCGAGTTCCTGCCGTCCGAGCCTCGTTCCTCCGTAACGCGCCTCCAGCGCCGAAATGAAGCCGGGTGAAAGATTGCCGGCATTGGCCTGGGTCGAAATCCGCACGAGTTGCGTGCCGGAATCGGCGATCAGCCGTTTCAGGATCGGCACCGGCCGCGGCGTGGTCGTCACCAGCTGGCGCGGATCGGCCCCGAGCCGCAGCCCGAACTGCAGCATGTCGAAGGTTTCCTCCGCATGCCGCCATTTGGCGAGCTCGTCGCACCAGGCGAAATGAAACTGCGGCCCGCGCAGGCTCTCCGGATCTTCCGAGGAAAAGATCTGCGCGATCGCCCCGTTCGGCCAGACCAGCCTCCGGCGCGAAATTTCGAAATCCGGCCGTTTGCTTCGGGCAATCCGGCAGATGCCGGAAACCCCGTCGATCATCACCTCACGGGCATCGCCCAGCGTTTCCGCCACCAGCGCAATCCTGAGATCCGACCTGCTGCCGGCCGATGCGAGCCCATGGATCCACTCCGCGCCGGCCCGCGTCTTGCCCGAGCCGCGCCCACCCATGATCAACCAGGTGCGCCAATCGCCCTCGGGCGGCTTTTGGTCGCGGCGGCCGGCATGGCGCCAGTCCCGGCTTACGGCGCAGGAATGACGTGAGTTGGTGCTATCACGCCATTTGCGTGAGGAATCTACTGAGGACGACGACGGTTCAACGAGCTCCCTCTTCTCCCCGGCGGGGAGAAGGTGGTCAGAAGGACCGGATGAGGGGGGCGAAGCTACCTTTCCGCTCACCATTTCCATTTCAGGCATTCCTCGGTCCACCAGATCGACCGCTCCAGCGTCGCCGACCCCCTCATCCCCTCGCTTCGCTCGGGACTTCTCTCCGCTGGGGAGAAGAGGGAGTTCGATGCACCCGCCCGCTCCGACCTCAATAACAGTCGTTTCGGCCGACCCTTCATCACAGCCAGGCTCAGCGAGCACCGCATAACCCTTTGCCATTGCTCCATTCATCTGAGCCCGCAAGCTGCTGATCCGGTCCATCTTTTCCCCGTATTCAGCCAGCGTTTTGATCGTCCCAGCTTCGACAACGTCTTCAACCGGTGTCAGGCGATGCCGTTCGATCCCCTCCCGCACTGCCGGGCTCACCGATATCAATACCGGCCGCGAGACAGCGCTTCTCAAAACGCTCCTGGGCGCGCTGCTCGATAAGTTCCTCGACCTCACGCACGGCCTCCTCATACCCACCCTCGTCCGCATCGCGCTCGGCGGCCTCGTCGCGGTCGCGGGCGAGCTGGCGTTGCAGGCTGTCGACCTTTTCGAGCGTGCGGACGATCAGCGACATGGCGTCGGTCGCGGCCTTCACGTCGGCACGCGCCAGTTTCTGGGCCGCGTCGTCGCCATCTGTGAGCGCCGCCTCCGCCGCCGTCCGCATCCGCCGGAAGGTCGAAAACTGGTCGCGCATCTCGACTGTCATCTCGTTCAAGAGCCGCAGCAGTTCCTCGCCGGGAGAGAATGCGCCTTCGGCCGATTTGATCTCCAGCAGCACGCCGCGCACCGCGTCCGAAAGCACAGAATCGTCCATGACGACCGCATCGCCATAGACGGGCGCCTCCGTCCAGAGCCCGAAAAGCGCCGGATCGAACGTCTCGAATTCATCCATCTGGGATATCCCCGGGGGCCAAAATAGGAGCCAAAATGACGGCCAAAAATTCGGCGCAGAAAATCCCGCCGCGCCCGTTTCCGGTCGCTGCGCGTCCCCGCTGCCGATTGTCGAGATAAAAAGAAGGCCCGGCTTTGGGACCGGGCCAATTTGACTGGAAGCCTTGCCACCGGCTATCCACCGGCGCAATTCTTCGACTGTGCCTAGAACCTATCAAACAACCGTCACGCCGTCAAGGACTATTTTCCTAATTAGCAACAATTAATTTACGGGCGGATTACGTCCCGCAGAACGTCTGCGTCACCCGCTCCTCAGGCTTCGGCGGCTGCATGTAGCTTACGAATTCCGGCCGCTCCTCGAATGGCTTTTCCAGGGCCTCCAGCAACCGTTCGAAGAAACTGAAATCGCCGTAATTGGCGGCCGAAAGGGCTTCCTGGACCTTGTGATTGCGGGGAATGACCGCCGGGTTGACCGAGCGCAGGGCGGCAGCCAATTCGCCGGCCGGCCGTGCCTCCGTGGTCAACCGCTTGCGCCAGTCCGCAAGCCAGACCTGCGCCTTGTCGGGATCGGCAAAACACTCGAGGAACGCCTCTTCCCGGCCCTCCGCCGCGTCGGCAAGCCGCCGGAAGGCCAGCGTGAAATCCGCCTGCCCCTCGTGCATGGCTGCCAGCAGCGCCTGGATCAGGTCGCCATCGCCGTCAGCCTCGGTCGCAAGGCCGATCTTCGCGCGGAAAACGCCGATCCACTCCTTCTGGAACCGCTCGCCGAACGCTTTCAGCACGGCATTTGCCGCTTCCACGGCCTTTTCCTCGTCCTCGTCCAGCAGCGGCAGCAGGCATTCCGCCAGCCGCGCGATGTTCCACTGGCCGATGCCCGGCTGGTTGCGATAGGCATAACGGCCGCCCTGGTCGATCGAGGAAAACACCTTCATCGGGTCGTATTCGTCGAGAAAGGCGCAAGGCCCGAAATCGATCGTCTCGCCTGATATCGTCATGTTGTCGGTGTTCATCACCCCGTGGATGAAACCGATACCCATCCAGCGGGCGATCAGATCCGCCTGCCGCCCCGCCACCGCCTGTAGTAGCGCCAGATAAGGTTTGTCCGTCGTTTTCAGCTCCGAGTAATGCCGCTCAATCACGTAGTCGGCGAGCAATTTGATCCCGTCATTGTCGCCGCGGGCGGCAAAGAACTGGAAGGTGCCGATCCGCACATGGCTTGCCGCGACGCGCACGAACACCGCGCCCTGCTCCACCGTCTCGCGATACACCTGCTCGCCGGTCGCGACAGCCGCCAAGGCCCGTGTCGCCGGCACGCCGAGCGCATTCATCGCCTCGGAGACGATATATTCGCGCAGCACCGGTCCCAAAGCCGCACGTCCGTCGCCTCTGCGGGAATAGGGCGTCGGTCCGGCGCCCTTCAGTTGGATGTCGCGGCGCTTGCCGTTGCGGTCGACGACCTCGCCCAGCAATATCGCCCGCCCGTCGCCGAGCTGCGGCACGAAATTGCCGAACTGGTGGCCGGCATAGGCCATGGCGATCGGCATGGCGCCGGGCGGCACGACATTGCCGGCAAGAATCGCCGCCAGCCGGGCGGGATCGGAAAAATCCGCCTCGACGCCCAGCTCCTCTGCCAGTTCCGCGTTGAATTTCAGAAGCTTCGGCCCCTCCACCGGCTCGGGATAGACGGAGGCGAAAAACCTGTCCGGCAGGCGGGCGTAGGAATTGTCGAACTGGAACACGGCAAGGACTCCTTTGGCCGCCGGGATGCGGCGACCTTTTCTTCAAATATGGGAAATCTGTCCCGCCGAACAAGCGAAATGCGCTTTTGTTGCGCCGCTCAAGCCTTGGTCAGCCGCACCCCGAAGTCGAGGAGGAAGGTCAGCAGCGCACCGGCAGCCGCAGTCCCGTAGAGCCACAGGGCCGGCCCGCCGGCCTCGCCGTTCTCCAACGCCGAGACCAGGCCGGTCGCGCTTGCGATCATCCCGGCGATCCCCGCGCCGATCGCATAACCAGCGGTCGAAATCGTCGGCAGCAAGGCACTTGCGAGATCGCGCTCCTGCCTTGCTGCCGCTTCCATCGCCGCCTGGTTGACGCTTGCCCAGGCGACGCCGAAGCCCGTACCGATCGCCACCTGGCCCGCCAGCAGCAGCACCAGCGAGCCGCTCGCGAACGCGGCCGCGAGGCAGAGGAAACCGGCCAGTTGAAACAATGCGCCTGCGCGCATCCACCGATGCCGCGGAGCAAGCGCCGTAATCCTGCTCGCGACCACGGCGACAGCACTCCAGGAGAGCGCCATGGTCACCACCAGATAACCGACCACCGCCGGCCGGAAACCGAAGACGGCGTCGATCATCAGCGCCAGGTAAACGCTGCCGACCGAGTGGCTCGCCGACATCAGGAACAGCACCCAGAACCCGTGCCCGAGAACCGAACCGAGCCGGAAGGCGCCTTCCGGAAACAGCCTTGGCCCGATCCGCCCGTCGAGCTTCAGCGCCGGCAGGAACAGGCCCGCCCCTGCCACCACCGCCACTGCCTGCATCGCCCCTCCGGTCACCACCGACGACAGCGACAGGACGAAGGAAGCGGCCAGGCAGAGCGAAATGGTGGCGGCGGAGAGCGGCACCGGCGCCGCCTCCGTCACCCTCACCTTCGCGGTCAGCGCAAACACGGCCAGCAGCAGCACGAACGGCGAGACGGCCAGGAAAGACGCCCGCCAGGAATAGGCCTCGGTCAGAAGCCCGCCCGCCAATGGCCCGGCAATTGCCGCCACCGCCCAGACGATCGCTTCCACCGCAAACACCTTTGCGATCAGCGCGGAGGGAAAGTTGGCCGGGATGAGGCTGTAGCAGATCGCCACGATCAGCCCGTCGGCAATGCCCTGCAGCAGGCGCCCGGCCATGATCCAGGAAAAGGCCGGCGCCGACAGCGCCAGCAGCCCGCCGGCCGCAAAGACCAGCGCCGAAAGAAGCAGAATGAAACGCGCGCCGAACCGGTCGCGCATCGCCGCAGCACCAGTGCCGCCGGCTATCGAGCCGAGGAAATAGAGCGTATAGGCCCAGCTGAAATAACCCGTGCCGCCGATCTCTCTTGCTGCCGGCGGCAGCGCCGCGACGATTGCGAACTGGTTGAAGGCATGCAGCCCGATCCCCGCCGAGATCAACCCCAGCATCGCCCCTTCGCGGCCTTTGAGAAGCCTCGACCAGCCCACATTGATATCCTGCAACACGCCCTGCCTCTTATCCGTTTTTCAGTCCCGGGGACGCTACAACCTCAACCATGATTGAGGTCAAGGGATGAGCCGAAAATTAAAATTACGCATTTTCAGTATCTTAAGGCGTAATTGCAGATTTTTTCCGATGTTGTATTTTAGCTACAGCTTTCCAAGCAAACCGCTCTATTTGCGTTTTTGCCAACCAATCGGAGGGAATATCCATGAAGGCTCTTTTCATCCTTGCAGCGTCGGCCGCCATGACCGCCTCTTCCGTTGCTTACGCAGCCGACGCCGTCGAGCAAATCCCGCAGGCTCCTCAAGCCGTCGAAACGCCCGTCGTATTCTCCTGGAACGGCCCCTATATCGGTGCCCACACGGGATATGCCTGGGGCGACGGTGATGCCCCAGGCGGCGGTTCGGACGATTTCGACAGCTGGAGGCTTGGCGGCTTCGTCGGTTATAACTGGCAGTTCTCCAGCGGTTTCGTGGCCGGTATCGAAGGCGACGTCAACTACGACTGGAACGAGAACAGCTATGCCGGCGGCATCGACGTCGACACCGGGTTCTCCGGTTCGGTTCGCGGCCGTGTCGGTTACGCCATGGACCGGGCGCTGATCTTCGCGGCAGCCGGCTGGACGGCCACCACCGCCCATATCGACGGCGGCGGCTTTGACGACGATGACATGCTCAACGGCTGGACCGTCGGCGCCGGCGTCGATTACGCCTTCACCGACAATATCTTCGGCCGCCTCGAATACCGTTACAATGACTTCGGCAACGGCAGCCTCGCAGGCGCCGATTTCGACTTCAGCCAGCACGTGATCAACGTCGGCATCGGCGTGAAGTTCTAGGCTGCGGCTTCGGGATACGTCTCAACGCTCCACCTTGCGACAAGGTGGAGCAAGATTTCGAGAGGGGCGGCCGGCTTCCTCAGGGGCGTGCCAGCACCGTGCCCAGGTTGCCTATCTATGCTTCGACATAACGCTTGGCTGCTGCACGAAGGCGGTCGGAATAGTCATATATCTTGTCGAGGCTATCGACGATTAAACGTTCCTCGGTTTCTCCGTCGAAAAGGCCAATGTATTTGACGGACCGATTGAACCACAGGCGCGCAAGCGGTTTTCGATTGTTGTTGTCAATAAGGATGCCGCAATATGACTTCTGGTCTCGCATCACCACTCGGATCGGGCTGATCGTGTCCCGCACGATCGCCTTCACGATCATATAACCTTCGCGCTCTTCCTCCGTTGTCACGACATCCGGCTCTTCTTCTACCGGCTCGTCAATCTTTTCGATGACCTGTTCGGTATCCGCCAGAGCGCTGGAGAGACGGCTTTTCACGGTATCCATGATAACTTCACGGAACGCTGCCCTGACGATACCGGTAAACATCTCGCGCACTTGAGACGTCATGCGCCCTTCGTACACTCCGGAAGAGGCCATCCGCACAAATTCATCGGAAGGATCCTCAATCAGTTTGGAAATCACCTGCTTGACGCCGGAAGTATATTTTAACCGCTCCGCGGTCGCCAGAATGGCCGAGACGTCAAAGGACGCTTTTTCGAATTTCCTGAGTTCAGTGACGATACCGGCATTGAAATCGGTGATGTCGAATACGAAAAACGGGCGAATATCCAACTTATTGGGCGCATCTAGGTCCGTATAGAAATTGAAGGTCCTGCCGTTCGTCAGGATGGCGAATTTCGCACTCGTCACACTGAAATAGCGATAGAGTTGATCGAGGTGTTTTTTGTCCAGAGGGACGGAGATCGGCTTACATTCAATCAGTATCCGGATCTCCCCATCCATCTTGATTGCGTAGTCGACCTTTTCTCCCTTTTTTCCCACCGCGTCCGCAATGAACTCCGGAACCACCTCGGTGGGATCAAAGACATCGTAGCCAAGTGCCCGCAGAAACGGCAGCACGACAGCCGTTTTGACCGCCTCTTCCGTCGCCATCGTGCTTGAGTGTGATTTCACGCGCTCAGCGATGGCGCGGAGGCTTTCTTCGATTGTGTTCATGATTCCCCTACCCGTTATCAGAGTAGGGTGGCCCAAGCTCAACCCGCCGTCAAGGCGTCACTCGCATGAGTAGAAATGCTTCGACTGCGACTTCAAGCAGCCACGAGTTCCGGCGAATACCCCGCCTCGCGGATCGCCTCTTCGGCCTTCGCCGCATCGCCTTCGATCGCCACCGTCTTGGCCGTCAGATCGATCGCTACCGCCGCGCCCGGCAGGGCTTCCGCCAGCGCGCCGCGGACGGTCTTTTCGCAATGGCCGCAGGTCATGTCCGGCACGGTGAAAATCGCAGTCATCGGAATCTCCTTGTTCGACGTGTGTGTTGTGCAGCTTCCCGTGGAGGGAAGGTCAAGTGTGTGGCTGGCATGTCAGTCGCGTGGGAATGCCCCTCATCCGCCTGCCGGCACCTTCTCCCCGCACGCGGGGAGAAGGACATACGCCGTGCCGGCTTCCCCTGACCTCGAGGCAGCAGGCGTATGTCTCATATTCTCGTCTCGGAAAGAGCGGTGAACGGGCGGTTTGCGTCCTTCTCCCCGTCAAGACGGGGAGAAGGTGCCGGCAGGCGGATGAGGGGCATTCCCACGCAAAATTTTCAGGCATGAATCTTGTTCTTCGCTGGAGCCACTGTCCCATCTCCCGCCAGATCATCGAGGATCGGACAGTTGGGGCGGTTGTCGCCGCCGCAGCAGTTGGCGAGGTGTTTCAGCGTCTTCAGCATGCCCTGCATCTCGGCGATGCGTCGTTCGAGATCGCCGATATGGGCGGTCGCCACGTCCTTGACGGCAGCGCTTTCGCGGCTCTTGTCCTGCCAGAGTTTCAGCAGCGTCTCGGCCTCTTCGAGCGAAAAGCCGAGATTGCGGGCGCGCTTGATGAAGCGCAGGATATGCACCTCCTCATCGCCATAGACCCGGTAATTGTTGCCGGTGCGGCCCATCGGGCGGATCAGGCCGATCTCCTCGTAATAGCGGATCATCTTGGCCGAAACGCCGGACGCATTCGAAGCCTCGCCGATATTCATCTGGTTTCTCCCACTTTCACCGCCTTCAGCCGCAGCGCGTTGCCGAGCACGAAGACGCTCGACAGTGCCATGGCGCCGGCGGCGATCATCGGCGACAGCAGCCAGCCGAAGGCGGGGTAAAGTACGCCGGCCGCAACCGGCACCAGCGCTACGTTGTAACCGAAGGCCCAGAACAGGTTCTGCTTGATGTTGGTCATGGTTGCGCGGCTCATGGCGATCGCCGAAACGGCGCCGGACAGATCGCCGCCGACCAGAACCACGTCGGCGCTTTCGATCGCCACGTCCGTGCCGGTGCCGATGGCGATGCCGATATCGGCTTCGGCGAGCGCCGGCGCGTCATTGATGCCGTCGCCGACGAAGGCGAGCTTCTTGCCGCCGGAGCGCATCTCGTGGATCGCCTTCACCTTGCCTTCCGGCAGGACCTCGGCCACGACCTTGTCTATGCCGACCTGTCTTGCGATCGCCTCCGCGGTGCGGCGGTTGTCGCCGGTCACCATCACCGTTTCGATGCCCATCGCCTGCAGCGCCTTGATCGCGTCGCGGCTCGAGGGTTTCAGGGGATCGGCAACCGCGATCACGGCGGCCAGCTTGCCGTCGACAGCGGCATAGAGCGGTGACTTGCCCTCGTCGCCAAGCCGGGCGGCGGCTTCCGCAAAGGTTTCGACCGAAAGCCCCAGCTTTTCCATGAACCGGTCAGCGCCGACCGATATCCTGTGGCCGCCCGCCTCCGCCTCGATGCCGTAGCCGGTCACCGACGCGAAGCGTTCCGCCTTCGGCACGGTTAGCCCCTTGGCTTCGGCCGCCTTGACGATCGCCTCGGCGATCGGATGTTCCGACTGCGCCTCGACGCTCGCGACCAGCGCCAGCACCTCGTCCTCGGCAAAACCTTGGCCCGTCACTAGGTCGGTCAGTTCCGGCCGGCCCTTGGTGACTGTACCGGTCTTGTCGAACACGACCAGCTGGACATTGCGCAGCTCCTGCAGCGCCTCGCCCTTGCGAAACAGCACGCCGAGCTCTGCCGCCCGGCCGCCGCCGACGACGATCGAGGTCGGCACGGCAAGCCCCATGGCGCAGGGGCAGGCGATGATCAGCACGGCGACCGCATTGGCCAGCGCATGGGCGAGCGCCGGTTCGGGGCCGACGAATAACCAGACGGCGAAGGTGAGAACAGCCAGCGCGATCACCGCCGGCACGAACCAGGCCGTCACCCGATCGACCAGCCCCTGGATCGGCAGTTTCGACCCTTGAGCCTGTTCGACCATGCGGATGATCTGGGCCAGCATCGTATCGCGGCCGACCTTGTCGGCCCGGAAACGGAAGGAGCCGGTCTTGTTGATCGTGCCGCCGACCACGGTTGCGCCGGCCGCCTTTTCGACCGGCAGCGGCTCTCCCGAAATCATCGATTCGTCGACATTCGAGGAGCCGTCGATGACCGTGCCGTCGACCGGAATACGCTCGCCCGGCCGGATCACCAGCACGTCGCCGGCGACCACCTGTTCGGCGGGGATGTCCAGCAGCTTGCCGTCGCGCTCGACGCGGGCGGTCTTCGCCTGCAGCCGGCTCAGCTTCTCGATCGCCTCGCCGGTGCGGCCCGTGGCGCGGGCCTCGAGCAGCCGGCCGAACAGGATCAGCGTGACGATCACCGTGGCAGCTTCATAATAAACGAAGCGCGCGCTTTCCGGCAGCAGGTCCGGGGCAAACGTCGTCACCAGCGAATAGCCATAGGCCGCCAGCACGCCGACCGCGACCAGCGAATTCATCTCCGGCACGCCGCGCAGCAGCGCCGGCAGGCCGAGCTTCAGGAACCGGAAGCCGGGCCCGAAGACGACCACCGTCGCCAGTGCGAAATAGAGATAATAAAGGTTCTGCGTCTCGATCACGCCCATCAGCCAGTGGTGGAACGGATCGTAGACGTGGCCTGCCATTTCCAGCACGAAGAGCGGCAGGGTCAGCACGAAGGCGATCGCCAGGTCGCGCTTCAGCACGCCCTCCTCGCCCTGGTGCATATGCATGTGGTCATGCCCGCCGGCATGGCCCGCCTGGTCGTGCCCCATGGCGGCATGGTCCATGTGGGCTTCCGGTGCGGAATGCCCGTGGTGGTGCTCGTGGTGGTGCTCGTGCCCGGCATGCGCCGTCGGCGCCACAGGCGGCATCATGCCCGCCTCGCGCATCGCATGGTCGATGGCGCCGGGCGAGATTTCGTAACCGACCTTCCTGATCGCCTTCGTCAGCTCTTCCGGCGAAAAGCCCTCGGCCGATTCCACCGTCAGCTTCTTGGTCGCGAAGTTGACGGCGCTCCTGTCGATGCCCGGCACTTTGGCGGCAGCGTTCTCGACGCGGCGCACGCAGGAGGCGCAGGTCATGCCCTCAACGGGAACGGTAAAAGGCTCGGCCTTGTGGATCGGCTTGACGGTCTGGTTCATGGGCGCAATCTCCCCTTTTTTTGTCGGGATGTTTTACTGTCCCGCCCTATGTGGAGCTTCCCATCATGGGAAGGTCAAGGGGTACTTGTGGATATTCTCAAGGGCGGCAAAAACCGGCGGGTCGGGCAGCGGGGACAGGGCCATTACCACAGCCCTCAGTCGCCGCTTTCACGATAAGATCGTACAGATGGTACTTCTTTCCGAGCAGCCGTATTCCACCCTGAGAATAGTGTCCCGCATCCGCATAAAGGGAGACGCCATCCTCGGAAACCCGGCAGGTCGTGCCGTTGCACCGGCCGGTGCCCAGATCGATCACCGGATAGTCCCGCGCCACGACATTCACGATATCCTTCGCAACGCGGCCTCGCCGGTTCACGTCGTCAGCAGACAGATCGCAGCGGTCTGCCGCGATGCCCAGCAATCGCGAACGAGCAACACAACCGCCGACATCGGTGCCCGTCTGCGGAGGTTGCGCGAAAACCACCGGGCTCAATCCCATTTGCCGCAGGCCGGACAAGGACGCTAAAAAGTTGTCCAGAAGCAGCGCCCGGCTTGCCGGTACACTCTGTCCATCCTTCCGAACGAACGTTTCAGTTTCCGTATAGATATCGAGATTGACGCCTATCGCGACGTATCGAAGCGTCCTGGTTGCCGCCATGGCGTCGAGGACGTCCGTGTTCCAGGACAGGCAGCCTTCGGGCGACCTGCGACCGTCGCTGGTAACCGGGTAGGTAATGTCGGTGAACGGTCCGCAAAGGCTTTTGGTGAACTGCACGAGCTTGACATCGGGGGCCGAGGCCAGGATTCCTTCCACGAGGTGGGCGCCGAAGGAATCCCCCCACACCGCGATCTCCGGATTATCGGACGTGGAGCATTCGGGCGCCATCTCGCCGTTACAGTTTTCGCTCAGACCTTTGCTCACCTCGGTCATCTCGTAGAGACCCGGCGACCTGAACGCAGCGCCGTCGGTCATTTCGAACATGATCCCGGAAGCGATGCTGGCGGCTCCCGTAACCCCGGCCAGAGTGACGAAAGCCCTTGTGCCGACGCGGTTGCCGTCGCGAAACGGCCGCTCGACGAGATAGTAGCTCACAACCGCAAGCAACGCCGTGACGCCAAGCAGAAGAGCGGACGTTGAAGCGCTCAGGTCATCCGTGAACAGTCGCAAGCGCGCGAAGGCGAGGACCGGCTGATGCCAGAGATAGAGGCTGTAACTGATCAAACCGACAAAGACCAAGGCTCTTGCGGAAAGAAGCCGTCCAGCGAGATTCTCCGAGGATGAAAATAGAAGGACCAGCGCGGTTCCGACCACCACGGGCAGCGTCTGCCAGCCGGGATAATACGGTCCGCCTTCAACGAAGAAGCAGGACAGGACGATCATTGCGAGACCGCAAGCCGCCGCCACACCGCCGTGGCGGGCCTTTTCTCGATCGAAATTCGCCAGGCTGATGCTGGCGCCGACGCCAAGCTCCCAGAAGCGCGTGGGCAGAAGATAGAAATTCGCCGCAGGATCGAATAGCGGCACGACCTGCGTGGCAAGGAAACTCGCTGCGCTCAACAGGAGGATCGCCGCCAGAACGAACTGGCGACGAAACCGGCGCAGCGCCATGAGAACAACAGGAAATATGATGTAGAACTGTTCTTCTACGCCGAGGGACCACGTATGCAAAAGCGGCTTCAGGTCGTTGCTTGCATCGAAATAGCCGGTTTTACTCCAAAAATAGAAGTTCGAAACGAACAGATTTACCTGATAGAGGCTGCGACCAAAGTCGCGCAGCTCATAGGGAAGCATCCATGCCCATGCAAAGGGCAGACAAGCCAGGCAGACGCAAACAAGCGCTGGAATGATCCGTCGCAGGCGCCGCTCGTAGAAGCGGACGATATTGAATTTCCGCGCTTCGACTTCGCCATACATGATCGATGTAATCAGATAACCGCTGATGACGAAGAAGACGTCGACGCCGACAAATCCGCCGCGGAAACCCAAACCACCGTGGAATATAAGGACAGGAACCACAGCGACGGCCCGCAGGCCGTCGATTTCCGGTCTGTATTTCATTCTACAACCCAATGCGGCATCAATTCACGACAGCCGAGCGCATCGATCGATTGCACTCGCTCCTGCCTGAGCCAATTGCGACTTCGCACATGCGTGCACGTCATCCAGCAAAGGAATGTGGCCAATTTAACCCGAACGCACTTTGCGAGGCGTTCACGGCTCCGGTCGACCGCCCCCGCCGAAGCTCGGCGCGTTCAAGCCTGAAAGCAGCAGCACCAGTTCCGCCTGGCGGGTGGTGCCGGTTTTCAGCATGATCTTCTTCAGGTGCGAGCGGGCGGTCTCGAGCGAGATGCCCAGCGCGGCGGCGGCCATTTCCGGCGTCTGGGCCATGGCGATGCCGCGTGCCACGCGGGCTTCGGCGGGGGTGAGGTCGAAGAGGCCGCAGAGCACCCGCATGTCCGGTGGGCCGACCTGCCCCACCTGAGTGACGGCGAGCACCGCCATCGAGCGGGAGAAGATGTCGCGGGCGGCGCGGCGGATCGGCAGAAGATGCAGGATCAGCGGCGGCGCACCGTCGCGGCCCGCCATCGGCAGCGACTGCACGGTCGGCGTGGCCTGCGCCTTGTAGTGCTCTATCGCCCCGTCGAGGAGAGCACTGGCACCCGTCCCCTCCAGCACCAGCCGATCGCCGGCGCCGGTGCGGATGCGCGGGCTCAAGGCCTCCATCTCCGGGTTCATTGCAATTGCCTGGCCGCCGTCGCCGATGACCGCCGCCGGCAATCCGAGCAGCGACAGCGTCTCGGTCATCGAACGCGCCTCGGAAAAGGCAAGCCGCGACGCCATGTAGGCGGCCCGGGCGAGATCCGGCTTCAGGAGATCGAGGCGGGCCAGCTGTTCGTCGGAGAAATGCGTCAGGCCCTTGGCGCGCATCAGGGTGATGACGATGACGTGCCCGGTCGGCTCCTGGAAAGCCCAGCCCGCCTCCCATTGCATGCCGTGCGGCTCGATGATGTCGCGCTGGATCGCATCATTGGCAAATTCCTCCGCGCTCAGGAGATCGGTCACTCGGACAAACGAAAAGGGCGAACGCTCCATTCCGCGCGCGGGCCGGACATTGTCGAACCGGTGCTCGCTCTTGACGAACTCGGCAAACGCGTCGGCGATATTGGGAGTGGCGACGTAACGATGATTGCCGCTGCCGTCGATGGTGAAGATCGAGGCGGTACTGGACCCCGCCTCCAATGCTATCCTCTCGCAAGTTTCCGTCCAAAGCTCAGGAACCAGGGCTGCCTCGTAGAGGCGGTCTGCCAGCGTGCCTTCTGCATTCATCTAGGTGCCATCGAATGAATTCGGAATGAATCTTGAATGTCACCATGATCTTAGCGTTTCTGCAGGCCCGGGCATACTGGTAGAATTACCTGAAAAACTTGCGTAGCCCATCTTAACTTATGTCATTGACAAGTAATAAACCTGTGCTTCGAGCCTCTTCGCGCGCCTTTCTCGCTCGCCGGTTTAACCCCAGGGCCGATCGATCCGGCATCGCGCGAGGAACGGACAGTCGCCGGCAACAGGATGCAGGGCTCGGCTTTCAACCGGTGTTTCGGTTCATTCGGATGCGGCGATCCGGATAGGACGCGTTCCGATCGGAGCGCCGGTGGCGCGGTCGATGGTGACCGGATCGATCTCCGTTCCGGTCTCGGCGTCGAAGAACCGGGTGACCTTGCCGCCGCCGCGATGCTTGCGTCCCCATGCGCCGATCGCAAACAGGACCGGCAGAAAATCGCGGCCGGCTTCGGTCAGCAGATATTCGTCCCGTGGCGGACGATCGGAATAGCGCCGTTTCTCCAAAAGCCCCTCCTCCGTCAGGCCTGAAAGCCGTCCGGTCAGCATGGTCGGCGCAATGCCGAGGCTCTTGCGAAACTCGTCGAAGCGGGTCAGCCCCGCATGGGCGTCGCGCATGATCAGCATGCTCCACGCGTCCCCTACAAGCGCCAGGCTCCGGGCGATCAGGCAGGGCTGATTGGAAAGATTCTTCATGTCGATATCTTTTTAGTAGTGACTTGATACGGATTTGATAGTAACTGATCGCTCAACGATGTTCCATCACAAAATGAAAGCGAAACCGATGAGCAAGAAAAAACGTGGCGTTGCCCTGGTTACGGGTGCCTCCTCAGGAATAGGACTGGTGACGGCGCAGGCGCTGCGGCGGGATGGCTATCAGGTCTTCGGCACCAGCCGGAGGCCGATGCCGGACACGGCGGACGGGGTGACGATGCTGGTCTGCGACGTGACCGACGATGCATCCGTCGAACGTGCCGTTAACGAGGTTCTGCGCCGCGCGGGGCGGATCGATCTTCTCGTCAACAATGCCGGGGTCGGCCTGCTTGGCGGTGCCGAGGAATCCACGATCGAGCAGGCGAAGGCCCTGTTCGACGTCAACGTGTTCGGCACCATCCGGATGACGAATGCGGTCCTGCCCGTGATGAGGGGCCAGCAGAAGGGCCGCATCGTCAACCTGAGTTCCATACTCGGGCTGATCCCGGCTCCTTTCAACGGCCTTTATGCATCGACCAAACACGCCGTCGAAGGGTACTCGGAGTCTCTCGACCATGAAGTGCGGAACCAGGGCATCCGCGTCGTGCTTGTCGAGCCCGGTTTGACCCGCACCGCCTTCGAGGAGAACCTGACCCGCGCGGACCGCCCGCTTTCCGTCTATGATACAGTTCGCGCCGGTGCGGAACGGCTGATGCAGGAAGCCGTCGCGAAGGGAGATGCACCGGAAGTGGTCGCCGAAGCCGTCCTGAAGGCCGCCAATGCGGCATTGCCCAAACGGCGCTACACTGCCGGAAAAATGGCAGGACAGGTCCGTTTCATACGTCGTTTCCTGCCCGAAACCATCGTCGACAAGAACCTTCGGAAGTTCAACGGGCTTCCCGCCTGAGCATTCATCGCAGAGCCCGCCGGCGATGCCGGCCAGCACGGAAACGGAAGTCAGTCCGATGAAATCATTCCTGATCGATCGCTATCGCAAAGGCGGCGCCCTGCGGCCCAGCGAAATACCCGAGCCGGCATTGCGCGACAACGACGTCATGGTGGAGGTTCATGCCGCCGGCGTGAACGCCCTGGACAACAAGATCAGGGACGGAGAATTCAAGCTTATCCTGCCCTACCGCCTTCCCTTGGTGCTGGGCAATGATGTGGCGGGCGTCGTCGTCCGGGTCGGGGCGAAGGTCCGGCAATTCAAGCCGGGAGACGAGGTCTATGCACGTCCGGCCCAGGACCGCATCGGCACGTTTGCCGAATATATCGCCATGGACGAGGCCGATGTGGCGAGAAAACCCAGCAATCTCACCATGGTGGAGGCCGCATCCATTCCGCTTGTCGCCCTGACGGCATGGCAGGTCCTTGTCGAGCGCGCCAACCTGCAGAAGGGGCAAAAAGTCCTGATCCATGCCGGCTCCGGCGGCGTCGGCACGATAGCGATCCAGCTCGCCAAGCATCTAGGCGCCCATGTGGCGACGACCACGAGCACGGCCAATGTCGCCCTCGCGAAAAGTCTCGGGGCGGACGTCGTCGTCGATTACAGGAAAGACGACTTCGAGAAGGTGCTGCAGGGCTACGACGTCGTGCTGAACAGCCTGGGCAAGGATACGCTGGAGAAATCCTTGAATGTATTGAAGCCGGGCGGCAAGCTGATCTCGATTTCCGGCCCGCCCGATCCGGATTTCGCCCGGCAGAACGGCTCCGGCTGGCTGCTTCAACAGGTCATGCGCCTGCTGAGCTTCGGCATCAGGAGAAAAGCGGGACGCCGGCAGATCGGCTATTCGTTCCTCTTCATGACGGCGAACGGCGGCCAGCTCGCACAGATCACCTCGCTGATCGAGGCGGGCCACATCCGCCCGGTGATGGACCGGGTCTTCCCGTTCGACAAGACCAACGAGGCGCTGGACTATGTCGAAACAGGCCGCGCCAAGGGCAAGGTCGTCATCGCAGTGAAGTGACGCCGCGTCCTCTAGCGTTCCTCGCCCACCGTCAGCGGCCAGTCGACCACGTAGTCTTCGAAATCTTCCACATCGACTTCGTTTTCGCTGACCGTGCGGCCGCGGGCGGAGATGCCGGCCTGGTGCACGGTGTTCGGATCGCCCGAGACCAGCGGATGCCACCAGTAGAGGTCCTCGCCGTCGCGGACGAGGCGATAACCGCAGGTCGGCGGCAGCCAGGCGATCTCGTTGACCGTCGTCGGGGTGAGTTGGATACAGTCCGGCACGGTCGCCTGGCGGTGCTGGTAGTCCTTGCACCGACAGCTTTCCCCGTCGAGCAGGCGGCAGGCGACGGAGGTGAAGACAACGTCTCCCGAGTCCCAGTCCTCGAGCTTGTTGAGACAACAGAGCCCGCAACCGTCGCACAGGCTCTCCCATTCATTTTGGCTCAGCTGGTCGAGCCGCTTGGTCTTCCAGAAAGGTTCGTCGGTCATCGTGGATATCACATTTGCGGCAGGGCGGAACAAATCCGCGCATCTGCATTTTACCTGTTGCGATTTTGATATCGCGCATCAACCATTTGTCAGCTAAAGCTGATTAACGGTGAGAGGCTAGAGCTCTTGATCCCTTGCGGGGATCGCGTCAAGCACATCTCATCGAAAGGGCAGGGAATTCCGAAGGTGCAGGACGAGCCAAAGTCATCCGACGACCGGCCGCGCGGCAAGCGCCACCTGCTGCTGCGCATCGATTCCTGGATCGATTCCACCGTCTGGAATCTCGGTTTCCGGCTCGGCGAAATCTGGGAGGAGATCACCATCTTCTTCCGCCGGTTTCGGGTGCGCGGCTGGAAACGCCTCGGCTTCGAACTCGCCGGCGAGGCGATGACCCTGGGCACAGCGGGTTTCGTGGTGCTCCTGGCGCTCGCCCAGCCCGCTTTCGAGGAAACCCACGAGGACTGGCGCAACCGTGGCGATTTCGCGGTCACCTTCCTCGACCGCTACGGCAATATCATCGGCCATCGCGGCATCATCCACGAAGACTCCGTGCCGATCGACGAACTGCCGGACCACCTGATCAAGGCGGTGTTGGCGACCGAGGACCGCCGCTTCTTCGACCATTTCGGCATCGACTTCTTCGGCCTTGCCCGCGCCATGAGCGAAAACGCCAAAGCCGGCGGCGTCGTGCAGGGCGGCTCGACGCTCACCCAGCAGCTTGCCAAGAACCTGTTCCTTACCAACGAACGGTCGATCGAACGCAAGATCAAGGAAGCCTTCCTGTCGCTGTGGCTGGAAGCCAATCTCTCCAAGAAGGAGATCCTGTCGCTCTATCTCGACCGCGCCTATATGGGCGGCGGCACGTTCGGGGCAGCGGCCGCGGCACAATTCTATTTCGGCAAGAACATCGCGGAAGTGAACCTTGCCGAGAGCGCCATGCTGGCCGGCCTGTTCAAGGCGCCAGCCAAATATGCGCCGCATGTCAACCTTCCGGCTGCCCGCGCCCGTGCCAACGAAGTGCTCTCCAACCTCGTGCAGAGCGGGATGATGACCGAAGGTCAGGTGATCGCCGCCCGCCGCGGCCCGGCGACCGTCGTCGACCGCGCCGACGTCAAGGCGCCGGACTATTTCCTCGACTGGGCCTTCGACGAAGTGCAGCGGCTGGCGCAGGCCGGCAAGTTCCACGAACATTCGGTCGTGGTGCGCACGACGCTCGACATGGGCCTGCAGCAGGCCTCGGAATCGGCGGTGGAATCGAGCCTCCGCGAATATGGCGAGAGCTTCAAGGCCAAGCAGAGCGCGCTCGTGATGATCGAGAACGGCGGGGCCGTGCGCGCCATGGTCGGCGGCCGCGACTACGGCGAAAGCCAGTTCAACCGCGCCGCCAGGGCGCTGCGCCAGCCGGGTTCGTCCTTCAAGCTCTATACCTATTCGGCGGCGATGGAGAACGGCTTCAAGCCGGAATCGACGATCTCGGACGCGCCGATCACCTGGAACGGCTGGTCGCCACAGAACTACGCGCGCTCCTACAAGGGCAAGGTGACGCTGCTGTCGGCCATGGCGCAGTCGCTCAATACCGTGCCGGTCAGGCTCGCCAAGGACTATCTGGGCACCGACGTGATCGTGAAGACCGCCAAGGCCTTCGGTGTCGAAACGCCGCTCAGGAAGGACAAGACCATCCCGCTCGGCACGTCGGAAATGACGGTGCTCGACCAGGCGACGGGCTACGCCGTGATGCCGGCCGGCGGCATGGAATCGCGCCGCCACGGCATCGAGCAGGTTCTCGGCTACGGCGGCGACGTGCTCTACGACTTCAACCGCGACGAACGGCCGGCCAAACGCGTGCTCTCCGAGCAGGCGACATCGTCGATGAACCGCATCCTGACGCAGATCCCGGTGATCGGCACGGCCCGCAGGGCGGCGCTCGACGGCGGCATCGTCACGGCCGGCAAGACCGGCACCTCGCAGGGCTATCGCGACGCCTGGTTCATCGGGTTTACCGGCAACTACACGACCGCCGTCTGGTTCGGCAACGACGACTTCACCTCGATGGACAACATGACGGGCGGTTCGCTGCCGGCCGCGACCTTCAAGACGGTGATGGACTATGCCCACCAGGGCATCGAGTTGCGCGCCATTCCCGGCATCGACAATCCGCTGCCGACCGGCGACCACAAGGGCAACGCCGTCGCCAAGAAGAAGGACGGCACCACCGATACCGGATTGCAGGCGCTCATCCGCCCGCGTTCCCTGTCGGCCGAATCCACCCGGCTGCTGCGGCAGATCGCCGGAAAGCTGAAAGAGGCCGGGCGGCTCGGACCTGCCACCGCCAAGGTGGCCGACAAGACCGCGACGGGCTCGCTCGCCGAGGCAACGACCGTCAGTTCCAGAAACCCCTGAGCCCCATGCTTCCGAGCTTGCCGCGCATGGTCGCGGCGACGCAGAGCGCGGTCACGCCTTCGTGCAGGCCGCCCTCGGTCAGCTTGCCGAAGGCGATCCGGTCCCGCTCCGACAGGCCGCCGCCTGCCTGCGAAAGCCAGGCCCGGAATTCCGCGCTGCGCTCGGCCTGCCCCACCTCCTGCCCCATCAGGTCGAAAAAGCGGATATAGCTGTCAACCGCGAGGTTCTTGACCGGCGGGCTTGTCCAACCCTCCCGCGCCGGCTGGGGAAGGCAGATCTCGATGCCGTCGACGATGGCGCGGCGCGCCTCCGTCGGCTGGCTTTCGGTCAGCGTCATGAAGTCGAGGGAAATGTCCTTCGGGCTCGAAGGCCCCGGCGCCGGTTTCAGGTGGTAATAGGCACCCGAAAATCCAGCAGCCACGGCTATCAATGCACCGCTCGCCATCATCCATGTTCTCATCGTCTCTGCTCCGGAACGTCGTCGCAGACACGGTAACCAAGGAATGAACCGGGCAAGATACCGGCGGTTTTTAGTCACAGGAACCGCTCGGAATAACCTTATCAAAGGGTTAACCCTCGGATCATTCCTGTGTGGGAATGGTACGCAAAGGCCTTGGATGGCCGATCCCGGCACAGGCAGCGGCTTCTCGCCGTCGATCAGGCGGGGCTGGGAGGAAGGGCGGCGGGCGTCTTACGGCAGACTTATAGGGAGTGATTCGGCCTCGTGCCGAAGTCATGGGGACGAGCGTGCCGAAAAGACACGCATATCCGTTGCTCCAGTGGAATCAATGCTGGCCTTGAGGGATCAGGCTGCGCGCGGCTCGATGCTGTTCAAGGCGTCACCCAGTTCGCGGCGCCGCTGCATCAGGTCGTAATCCGCCTGGAGGCCGAGGAAAAAGCCCTCGGACATGCCAAAATAACGAGCCAGCCGGAGATCGGTATCGGCGGAGATCGACCGCTTGGCGAGCACGATCTCGTTGATCCGGCGCGGCGGCACGCCGATGGCACGCGCCAGTCCGTTCTGGCTGAGTTCCATGGGTTTCAGGAAATCCTCCAGCAGGATTTCTCCCGGATGCGGGTTCGGGAGCCATTCGGTCTCAACCATGGTAATCGACGATTTCGACATGGGCAGGCCCTCCTTCGGTCCAGATGAAACAAATACGCCATTGATCGTTGATGCGGATCGAGAACTGCCCCGAACGGTCGCCTTTCAAGACTTCAAGGCGGTTTCCGGGCGGAATGCGCAAGTCCGATAACGCGCGGGCCTGATTGAGAAGACGCAGCTTTCTCAGCGCAACCGACTGCATATCCGCGGGCAATTCCCGGCTTTTCCTGCCGGACCAGATCCGTTCGGCTTCGCGATCGGCAAAATCCATGAGCATGTGGAGACTATAACGCAATGCGTTATAGCGTGCAACGGGTCCGGGTTTCGCCGGCAGGCCCATTCCTTCGCACTCTAGCGTGCCGCGATCCTTCGGATCACGACACGCTAGAGGTCTTTGTTTTTACGCATGTCGTTATCGCAAAACCGCCACACACTTTTGCGCGACATGCTTTAGAATCAATGCTAACCCTCTGGCACAGCTGTCCGAGGGCCAAAGCAAACCCGTGTTCCGTGTTCCCTTCCTCATCGCGATCGCGCTCACCATCGCCTTCGGCGGCGGGATATGGTCCACGCTTGTGGCACTGGATGCCACGATCGGTTTCGGTGCGATCAAGCTCGGCTCGTGGGAAGCCTTTCCTGACGCGCAGAACGCGCAGGCGGACCCTTACGCGAAGTCGCACCGGGCGAGCGCCGGCAAGCTCATCTACGCGAGCGCCGAAGGCCTCACCTTCATCGCCTCGGTCGATCAGGCCGGCGAGCGGCTGACCGGAAACTGCTCCTATCGCCTCACCGGCCACACGCCGCCGGCGCGTTTCTGGACGCTGTTTGCCGCAGCCCCCGGTGCCGCCCCGCCCTCGGCGCAATCGGACCTGCCGACCGCACTCAATTCCCGCATCGTGCTGCGCAACAGCAGCAGCGACGGCGGTTTCGACATCGCAATTTCCGCAACCGCCAAGCCGGGCAACTGGCTGGCGGTCACGACGCCCGGCACGTTCCGGCTGACGCTGACGCTGTTCGACACGCCGACGGCCGGCAGCTCCGGGCTGATCGACCTTACCATGCCGCGCATCGAGAAGACCGGGTGCGGCAATGTCTAGAAGTCTTGGGTTCGGAAGTCCGCGATTTAGACGCTGGGGGTTTAGAAGGCTGGGATTTAGAAGTCTGCGCCCGAGAGGTTTGGGATTGGGGTCCAGGGACTTCGCGTCCCGGAAGGCCGATTCCCGGGGTTTTGCACTGAAGGTTCTGCTGGCGGTGATCACCGGGCTCGTCGGTGCGGCGCTGCTGCACCTGATCATCGTGCTGGCGCTGCCCGATTTCAGCGAGCGCGACGCCTATACGCGGGTGCTGGCGGAAGGCGAGATCTATCGTTTCTACCGGCTGGGGGAGAAGCCGGACCGGGCCGGGCTTTCCAAGGACGACCCGTTCGTCGATGCGACGGTCTGCGCCTTCGATATCTCGGAAGGGCCGGTGAGGCTGGCGGCCGCAAATGGCGGCGTGCCCTTCTGGTCGCTCGGCGTCTACGACCAGTCGTCCAACGAGGTGTTCAGCATCAATGACCGGACGTCGGCCGGCGGCGTGCTGGATGTGGTGATCGCGTCGCCGATGCAGCTGACGGCATTGCGCAAGGCGCTGCCGCAGGCGGTTTCGCAGTCGATCCTGGTGGAAGCACGGGCGGAGGAGGGATATGTGGTCTTGAGAAGTCTCGTCCCGCAACCAAGCTTTGCGGGTATCGTGTCGCAATTCCTGAACCAGGCTACCTGCGCGCCCTTCGAATGGCGCTCCCGAAGCCGGTTCTGATCTCCGTTTGCCGACTATTCGGCACGCACCGCGTGGTTTTCAGCCTTGCGGTCGCCAAAATCCTCGAAACGTTCGTATCGCACGCCGGTGAACAGCAGAAGCTGCCCGGCGTTGTCGCTTTCGCCGATCTTGATCTGCGGCCGGCGCGCATGCTCGCTGCGCCATCTGTTCAGTATTACGATCTCTGCCATGCTCGTCTCCGTTCAAGGAATTCGAGACGGATGAAGACGGACCGATCTCACCCTGCCCTCTCCAAGGGCCTGACGCTTCCCGAGACAGAAGTCCGGGCATCCGCGCCTTTCTCGCCTGTGCGCCTTGTTCGAAAGCGCAACGACATTTCGGCATGAACGACCGGTTCCGCCTGAACCGGCCGTTATCGGGAAGGTCCCAGGGACGCGGGGCCATCCGGCATTTGAAACGCGGCAAATACGCGCCGGTTACCCCTGGATTCAGCCAGACCACCGTTAACAATGTATTACTGCTAATATAGCACTTGCTACCGGTACATGTCTGTTGTCCGACCCCAAAACGCAGAAGCATCGGTTTGGTTCACAGCCTTTGAAGGCGTCGATCGGACCTGCAATTTCCTGGCAAAACAGCGACACTGCAAGAAATTACCGGCGTATCGAAACGAACCATTTTTACAGACCGTTAACCCTCCAAGAGTTAGCATCCGGTTAAACCAAGGCGACCCCATTCTGCAGATGTTCTCACAGCTGCGTGAGCGGACGGCGCGCCACCGGGAGTTTCCCAGGCAAGGTACGATGAGAACGCCAGGCGAGCTTTTCCGGCACACCTGATCGGCGTTCGGCACTCCGGATTTGTTTTGCGTTGATTGCGAGTTTGCCAGTGACGAATGAGTTTCGAGACCTTGAGAGGCCCCAGGCCATGCGTAAAAAGGATGTGGTGCTGATGGCCACCGTGACGAGCTTCGAAAGTCTTCCGTACCCTTCGCGGTCGGAACTTCGACAGTTCGCCGAGCTCTTCGCACCCCTGTTTTCCGCATCGTCCGAAGAGGCCCGCCGCGATGCGGTCGCAGCGCTCTCGCAATGCAAGACCGTGCCGCCGGCCGTCGCCTTCTTCATCGCCAGCCAGCCGATCGCGGTTGCAGCACCTTTCCTCACCTCCTCGACCTGCCTTTCCGACGATGCGCTGATCGCCATCGCCCGCACCCAAGGGGAAGCGCATGCCCGCGCCATCGTGCGCCGCGAGGCGCTGTCGCCGACGGTGATCGACGCGCTGGTGGGCTTGCGCCACGACCGCACCAAGCGCAGCGATGCGCCCGAAAACCTCAACGCGCTCCTGCCGCTGAGGCCGACGCCGGAAATGGTCGACGAGGCCGAGCGCAACACGCGCGACGAACTGCTGCGCAACCGCATCAAGGCGCTCGCCGGCCATGTCGACCGCCCCGCCGCAGACCGGCTGGGCTTGCGCAACCTGTCGCCGATCCAGGAGGCGCTGCTCGTCCGCTTCGCCCGCAACCGCGAGACCGGGCTGTTTGCGACCGTGCTTGCCGACACGCTTTCCGCCAGCCACTGGCTTTCGGAGCGGATCATGCTCGACATTTCCGGCCAGCAGCTCGCGGCGACGCTGAAGGGCCTGGCGATGGAGACGGGCGATGCGCTGTTCATCCTGCAGCGGCTCTACGACCATCTGGGTGCGGAACAGGACGGGGTGACACGTGCCACCGCGCTCTGGGACGCGCTCGACGAGGACGAATGCGGTAAACGCGTCGAGGCCTGGCGCCGCGCCGACAGCTACACCTACCCGGAACAGCAGCATCAGCCGATGTTCGCCGACAACCGTGCAGAAGACAGCCGCCAGCCGCGCGTGGTTCGCACCACCGCCAGCGCCCGCAAGCCGCTCAACGGCCTCTACCGGGTGCGCTGACCGGTCAGATCGCTTTCACCACTTCAAAGAGATCGGCGACGTCGTCGATCTCCAGTTCCAGCAGCCAGAGATCCGGATCGAAGCGCATTTCGCGCGACAGCACCTCGCGGATGGCTTCCGGCTCGGCCCGTTCCGCCCTCACCTCGAATTTGCGCCCGCCATCGTCCTCGTCGCCGAAGAAATTCTGCGGCGCCGGCGCATAAAGCGTTTCCAGCCCGTCGCGAAAACGCTGGCGGATGAAGATCGCGCCCGCCGCCTCCGCACCCTTCTTTTCAACGGCGGCAAAACCGCCGAGCCCGAAGACGCGGCGGATCATGGCGGAGACGACGATTTCGGATTTCAGGCGCATGGCCCCTCATACGGTGCTTCGGGACCGGGCGCAAACCTGCCTCGCACCAATTTTACCCGGATATAACTATTGCCATAATATTACCCGGATGATATTAGCTGCACTTCCATCAAGGAAGGCACGGGACATGAACACCATCGACAGGAAAGCGGCGATCTCCGCCTACAAGGAACGCAAGGCGCCAGCCGGCATCTATGCCATCCGTTTTGCACCCATGGGGCAGCGATGGATCGGCCGCTCCGGAGACCTCGACAAGATCCAGAACCGCATCTGGTTCACGCTCCGGCACGGCAGCCATGTGAGCAAGAGCCTGCAGGCGGCCTGGAATGCCAACCGGCCGGAGGATTTCGCGATCGAGCGGCTGGAGGAGATCGACGAGGAGCTGACCGGCTACTTGCGCGACCGGACGCTCAAGGACCGACATCTGCACTGGGCTTGGGAGCTCGGCGCCGAGGCGGTCTGAGCCCTTCCACGGGAGCCAGGCCACGGAAGTCCCTGAGAAGAAACGGAAAATCGCCCCGCCGCGCCCTTTCCTTTCGCCCGATGCACCATATCTACACAGGCGGTGTCGTACGGCACTGTCATGAAAAGGAGTTTGGGGCTTGGCTACTTCCGCATTGATCAGCATTCTGATCACCTTCCTGGTGATCGTCCTGGTTCTCTATCTCGTCGCGCGCCTGCCGATCGATGGCCGCGCAAAGCAGATCGCGCAGATCATCATCATCATCATCGGCATCATTTCGCTGCTGAAATACCTCGCCGTTTTCTAAGGGCAGAGATGCGCCCGGCCATGCCGGGCGCCATCCAACCGGCGGTGAGGATCACGCCGTCATCGCATTTGTACGCCGGTATTCCTGCGTCACCCCGCCGAAACCCCAGGCGTCGGCCTCGACCTCGCGGACGATGACATAGGTCGCGGGCGGTATCTCGCCGAGGCTCTGCTTCAAAAGGGCGTCCATCGCCTCGATGAAACGCTTCTTCTCCTCGGCCGTATTGGTGCCGAGCGTGACATTGGCCTCCACATGGGCGGCCACTTCCAGCGGCTCGCCGCCGACCGTCCAGCCGGAAAGATCGACCTCCTCCACCAGGACCGCCGTGACCTCGCGGCGCTTGCGCATGATCGTGTTCATCAGCACCGTGGTTTCCTGCTGCAGCCGGCGCCTGGCTTCCGGCTTGATGCTTTTGCCGGCGATGATGACGTGAACGAAGGGCATGACGTTCTCCTTGTTTGGATTTCTGTTGACGCCGCTATCTTCTCTCGGCACAATCGTTTTGAAAATCGCGAAGTTTCAAACAAACCGTTTTGTAGAACTCAACGATCATGTTGCCCATCAATCTCGATATCGACACGTTGAGAAGTTTCGCCCTCGGCCTGGAGCTCGGCAGTTTCGCCAAGGCGGCCGACCGGCTCGGCCGCTCGCCTTCGGCGATCAGCCTGCAATTGAAGAAGCTCGAGGAACAGGTGGGCGAAACCCTGCTGCAGAAGCAGGGGCGCGGACTTGTGCTGACCGAAGCAGGCGAAATCCTGCTTGGTTATGCCAGGCGCATCCTGGAACTCAACGACGAGGCGCGGGCGGCGGTGCGCGGCGTCGGCAAGCTCGAAGGCTGGGTCAGGATCGGCGTGCCGCAGGATTTCGCCGAAACCTGGCTTCCCGACCTGCTCGGCCGCTTTTCTAAAATCCATCCGAAGGTGCGGGTCGAGGCCCGCGTCGACCGGGGTGTCGCGATGGTGCAGGCGATCGACAAAGGCGAACTCGACGTGGCGCTGACCTGGGGCACGCTCGCCAGCCCGCGGGCGGAGATCGTCGCAAGGCGGGACATCGCCTGGATCGGTCCGGATGGTTTCCGGCATATGCCAGGAGACTCACTTGCGATCGTCGCCTTCGATCCACCCTGCGCCTTCCGCAAGGCCGCGATCGATGCGCTCGATCGCAACGGCATCGCCTGGCGCCACGCGTTCGCCAGCCCGAGCCTTGCCGGCCTCTGGGCCGCCGTGACTGCAGGGCTCGGCGTCACCCCCCGGATCGTCGAGGGCAAACCGGCGCAGCTTGCCGCGCTTGATGCCAAAGAAGCGGGCCTGCCCGATCTCGGCGCGATCGAGCTTGCACTGCACGTCGCCGAAACTCGCCTCGCCCCACCTGCCGAAGAGCTGAAACGGCTGGTGCTGGAAGCGGTGGCGATGCGTTGAGCGACGAGCTCGCCGCTGGAAACACGAACATTCGGGAATGTGGCAAAACGAGGCGGCATATGTCCGGCAGTCGGCAGCAAACGCCGCCAGGCGTGGGGGCTACCGTGGCGACTTTGCGCCAGAAGCGGACACAGCGTCGGCTTAGTCGAGTGACCAAATTGGGGCCGGCAGTTGACCGACGGCTCAAAACTGAGGCACTTCAAGAACGTCAACATCTGGTCTTGTAGCTACTCGACGATCTTCCAATAGGAATCTTTGCGGATCACCTGACCATTCCGAAACGTATAGAGATCGCAGCCTTGGACTTCCGTCTTTGTCCCGTTAACCGACGTACCCATGAGGGTCCATCTCGATATCCCAGTTCCGGATGCTTCATCAACGAAGTGCTCAGCGTTGTTGTAGGTAACGTCAGGCAGACCCTGAAAGCGCGACGCCAGAGCCTCTCGCACCTTGGTCTTGCCTTCCAAGCGAGCCCCCCATGGATCGCGCCCGCGTGGCATCTCCAATATGCAGTCTTCAGCGAAGTAGGTCATGATCAGATCGAGATCATGAGCGTTGAAGGCATCGCACAGATCCCTCAGCCGTCGAAGCAAGTCCATCACGGTCTCCATCAGTAGGGAAAGCGGGCTCGCGATCCTACCATGTTTCCTCCCGCTCTGCAGAAGGTGCATTACTGCGCGGGCAATGGGTGAAGACCAATTTGAAAAGATGCGACCGACTGGCCCAGACACACCACCTCGATGCTTGCCCCAGCAGCATTTCGGACGAAAGAGACTATGTCTTGCCCAGATGCTTCGGCCAGAATTCGTGATGAACTTTGGCGGCTTCGTCTTCTAGGTTCGCCGGGCTCAGTGACCAATCGGACCGGTAGCTTTCAGGACATCGCAAGATCGGGTTGAATGACCGCAATGAAGGCGCAAAGCAGCCCTTCAGAGATCGTGCCGACTATGACTGCTTCGGGCCAAAAGCGGCCGTAATAAACAAGAGAACATTCGGGAGATTGGGCGCAGGCGCCCTACAGCGCGCCGATCGACTTCAGCTTCTTCAGCACCAGTTCGTCGGGCTCGCCGGTTTCGGGCAGGCGGTAGTGGCGCTGGAAGCGGCGGATGGCGGCCTTGGTCTGGGCGCCGGCGACGCCGTCCACTTCGACATCCGCGTAGGCGATGTTCGACAGGCCGCGCTGGATCTGCAGTACCAGGTTCGTAGGCTGAACGGGCGCGTTCGGCTTCTGGGAGACGGGCGTGGCCACGGGCCTGCCGGAACTGGAGGCCCCGTTCGGGATATTGGCGGGCGGCGTCATCGTCGGCTTGCGCTCGGAGGCGCGGATTGCGGCGGCCACGGGGTCTTCGCCGCGCGCATTGGCGCTTTCGGCCGGGCGGGTCGGGGAGACAGGCCGGGGCGGCTGGACCAGGGACGGCGCAGGCCTTGCCGGCGCGGCCGGTGTGGCGCGTGCTGTCTCGGCGGGTTTTGGCGCTGCGGGCTGAGCGTCAGGGGGTGCTGCCGGCTGGACGGCCGCCTGCTGCGGCGCCGGGCGCGGCATCGGCGCGGGCGCTGCCGGCTGGGCAGGTGCTGCGGCTGGCATTGCGGTCGGCGCGGCGGCTGGAGCTACAACGTTCGGATCTGCCCGCTCGATACGAAACGTGGTGACGTCGGCGGGCGCGGTGCGCCTTGCCGGACGATAACCGGCGATCTGGTTCGGGTTCTTGGAATCGCGGGTGGCGAGGAACGGGGACGGATGGCCGCCCGGCTGGTACCAGAGCGCATTGCCGGCGACGAAGGAGAAGACGATGCCGAAGGCAGCGCAGCCGAACAGGGCCTTCGGCCGGCGCGCAGCAGCCCGCGCTCCCGCCAATAGCAGGCTCGACAGAATGCCCGGTTGCTTGACAGGTTTTTTCCTGTCAGGCGATTTTCGCTTCCGCGCGGTCATCGATAAAATCCTGTTCGTCCATCATGGCCGCATGCCGGGCTGCCCTCAGCCGCGGCGGGAATTCGACTTTTTCCTCCCGGGAGTCATCCCGTTTTGCTTCGACGCCCGAGCCGTCTGCCGGCAGGGAGATCGTCACCACGGTCCCCTCGCCCGGACGGCTGACGATCGTGAACCGACCGCCATGCAGCGCCACCAGACCTTTTACCAGAGAAAGTCCGAGACCGGTACCTTCGTAGGTGCGGGTATAGGCGTTTTCCACCTGCATGAACGGCTGGCCGATATATTGCAGCTTTTCCGCCGCGATGCCGATGCCGGTGTCGCTGACCGAAATCTTGACGTCATCGCCCTCGAGCACGGCGTCGATCGACACGACGCCGCCGGGGCCGGTGAACTTGATCGCGTTGCCGGCCAGGTTGATGAGGATCTGCTGCACGGCGCGGCGGTCGGCGATCACTTCGCCGAGCCCGCGCGGCGCGCGGCTGGTCAGCGTCACGCCCTTTTCGCGGGCGGTCAGATCGAGCATGGCACGGCAGGTTTCCACGGCTTCGGCGATGGCGAAGGGTTCGGCAAGCAGTTCGTAACGGCCGGCCTCGATCTTCGACATGTCGAGCATGGTGTTGACGACGGACAGGAGATGACCGCCGGACTGGCGGATCAGGCCGACATATTCGCGCTGGCGGTCGTTTTCGAGCCGGCCGAAATATTCGCCGATGAGCACGTCTGAAAAACCGAGAATGGCGTTGAGCGGGGTGCGCAGTTCGTGGCTGACGGCAGCGAGGAACCTCGACTTCGCCTCATGGGCGGAGCGCGCCTCGGCGACATTGGCCGCGGCTTCCAGACGGAGCTGCTCTTCTTCCGACATGTCGCGCGCCTGCGCCAGGACGTAGAGGAGCTCCCCTTCGCCGTCGCGGATGGCGGTCATGTCGAGGCGAACGGACAGGAACTGGCGGCCGGCCGCCGAGAACGGCCGCTCGATGCGGATATCGGCAGCGGCGCTTGGCACACCCTGGCGCAGCATGTCGAAAGCCTGGACGAGGCCGATCCGGTCGGACACGTGGACGCGCTCGGCAAGCGGCTCACCGGCCGCCTCGCGCAGGCTTGGCGGAAACAGATGCTGGTCACGGCCGCCGGTCTTCACCAGCAGGCCATGCGGATCGAGAATGAGCGACAGGCCCGGCATCGCATCAAAGGCAGCGTCTTCCGGCGGGGGGGCGGCAACGGACGCCACGGCATGGCGTGGGAAAGCGAAGGAGGCGGCCGCGGCCAGAAGGAAAAGCGACAGAACCAGCGCAACGCCGACCGGCAGGGCCAGCGCCGGCGGCAAGAGCAGCGCAAGCGCCGGCGGCACGGTGACGAATGCGGCAAGGCCACAGAACACGAGCCGGCGGAACTGGGCAATTTCACCGGGACACGCGGTGTCGCCCTCGCCGAGGCGCGTCAGCCAGCGGCTTGCGGTCTCGTCGACCAGCATGACCGCCTTTCCGGCAATGTTACTCAATACGCGCACGCAAAACCCTGCACAGACTCGTTTATCGAAGCCGACAATAGGCCTCCGTGGCTTAAGGAAAGGATAAAAGAAGGGGTGTCTGGAAGTCCCGCAATGGGCCAAAATCCGGCTTTGGGACAGAAGGGCCAAGCCTTCCGAGTTTGTGGTTAACGCGACGTAAGCGGCGGATTTGCTTCGATTTTTCGCAATGCGTTAACCTTTGTGGCAAACCGGCGCCCGACAAAGCCCTAGGTTTCGGGCGGACCGCCGCAATTATGCTTAACATCGATCGCTAAAATTCGATTCAAGTTCGCGACAAAGACGCTGCAAATGCCGATATTTCGCATTTTAAGCAAATTTGCCGAAAAACCGAACGATCGCGTCAAAGCCATATTTGCTTCCCGGCGGTACAACCATGTTCAAGACCGGCACAGATCCGGCGGCCCGCTCGATACCCAAGAGCGGGAAAAACAGGTGGATAGAACGATGTGGTTTCTCATCAAGGGAAGTATGTGGTTCGCGGCGGTGCTGGTAGTACTCTCCTACTTCAGCAGCAAGCCGGCGACCGAGACCGACGGGCTTTCGCCCCTGCAGGTCAGCAATGCATTTTCGGCTGCGACCGAAGCCTATCAATATGTGAGCGCCATCTGCACCGAAAAGCCTGAGGTCTGCGAAAAGGGTGCCGAAACCTTCTCGGCGCTCGGCACGAGGGCCAGGCAAGGCGCCCAGGTCGCCTTCGAGCTGCTCGACAAGCAGTTCGGCGACAAGGGCACCCGGACCGCGGTGCTTGCCGATCCGGACCCGACCCCATTCCCGGCCAAGCAGGCCGAAACGGCAGCCGCCACCGGCGCCGACACGATCTTCACCGGCACCGTGCCGGTCCCGCAGAAACGGCCTACCCACTAATCCCGCGCATCAGGTCGGCGCACCAGATCGACCTGATACCGGACGTCTGATCCGAAACCGAATTTCAAAGCTTGCACCGGGCTCTCAATGCCACGGTTCCCGGTGCCTGATCTGCCTGCCCTGTCATTCAGCATTTGCTGACGCCGTGAGGATTACCCCTCACGGCGTTTTTTTTGCTTTTATCCCGGCCTGCAGTGCCTATATGGAGCGGATAGAAGAACCGGAGCGCTTATGGCCAGCCTCGAGCAGATCATCGAAGATTTCGAATACCTCGACGAGTGGGAAGACCGCTATCGTTACGTGATCGAACTCGGCAAGGCGCTGCCCGACCTTCCCGAGCACCAGAAGATCGCGGAGAACAAGGTGCAGGGCTGCGCCAGCCAGGTCTGGCTGGTCAGCCATCTCGGGGACGGCAGCGCCGACCCGGTGATGACCTTCGACGGCGATTCGGACGCCCATATCGTGCGCGGCCTCGTCGCCATCGTGCTCGCCGTCTATTCCGGCAGGACCGCCTCCCAGATCGCCGCCACAGACGCGATCGAGATCTTCGACCGTATCGGGCTCGTCGAACACCTGTCGTCCCAGCGCGCCAACGGGCTGCGTTCCATGGTCAAGCGCATCCGGGAAGAGGCGCGTATCAGGGCTGCGGCTTAGGGCGCAAAGCCCCCTCTCCCCCTGCCCGCGGGCCAGGCTGAGAGCGCCTGCTCGGCAACGGCCTCCAGCGTGTCGCGACTGAAGCCGGCCTTGGCCTGCACCGCCATGCCGTGAAGAACGGCCATCAGGAATGCCGCAAGGGTGTCGGGCCTCGCCGTCTCCGGCAGGTCGCCCTCGGCCTTTGCCCGCTCGAAGCGCTCGCGAAGCTGCGCCTCGCCTTCGGCGCGCGACTCTATCAAAGCCTGGCGAACAGGCTCCGCTTCATCCGATCCCGCCAGCACCCCCTGGATGGCGAGGCATCCCGTATGGTCGAGATAACGGGTGGTGAGGTCGATCGCACCCTGGAGAACGTGCGCCGCAACCTCGCGCGCCGTGGGCAACTGAAGTGCCGCGGGAAGATAGTCCACATAACGCTCGTAATAGCGTGCCAGAACCTTGCGGAAGAGCGCTTCCTTGTTGCCGAACGCGGAATAGAGGGCCGGCCTTTCAACACCTGCCGCCTCCGTCAGGTCGGCATAGGAGGCACCCTCATAGCCCTTGCGCCAGAAGACGCATAACGCGGCGTCGAGCGCCTTCTCCACATCGAATTCGCGATGGCGTCCCATCAGCTCTGTCCTGTTATTTTCATAACGATCGTTATTAAACCGCTTGACCGGCCATGTCAAATCTCATACCGATCGTTATCGTAACGTACGTTATGAAATTGGGCGGCGCTTGGCAGGATCGAGCGGAACCCTCGTCGAATCGAGAAAGGATACTCATGTCCAACATATTCAAGGGGAAGGTCGTCCTCATTACCGGCGGTTCGCGCGGCCTTGGTGCCGCGACGGCGGAAGCGTTCGCCGATCATGGGGCAGACGTCGCGATCAGCTACGCGGCCTCGGCCGACAAGGCGAAAGCCGTCGTGGAGAGACTCAGGGCAAAGGGCGCTCGCGCGATTGCGGTCAAGAGCGACCAGGCCGACCTTTCTTCTGCAAAACCCCTGATCGGCAGGGTGATGGCGGAATTCGGCAGGCTCGACATCCTCGTCAACAATGCCGGTATCGCCATTCAGGGTCAGATGGTCGACGATCCGGAACTCGACTGGGACAACTATAATCGCCAGTGGCAGGTCAACGTGCTCGGCACGATCGCCAACACCCGCGCGGCGGCGCAAAAGTTGACCGACGGTGGCCGGATCATCTTCGTCGGCTCCCTCCTCGGCTCCTACGTCCCCTTCCCCGGCGTCGCCGACTATACCGGAACCAAATGGGCGCTTGCCGGATATGCGAAGGGCATTGCCCGCGACCTTGGCCGGCGCAACATCACCGTGAACGTGGTGCAGCCCGGCATCATGCCGACGGACATGGCCGCGGACGTTGCAGGCGAGCTTCCGAACCGCGACGCCATCCTCGACATGCATCCGATCCGCCGCATCGCAACACTCGAGGAAGTGGCCGAAACCATCTGCTTCCTGGCCGGCCCCCATGCGGGCTACATCAACGGCGAGACCGTGAATGTAGCCGGCGGTCTCGGAATCTGAGCGCCGAGCCGGAGCTTCGACACAGAGGTCTGGATCGGGTCACCAGCCTGAAAATCCCTGAGCTTCAAACGAAGCTCAGGGATTTGGCGTCAAGGGATCAGGCTTCCGCTGCTTTGGCGGCCATTGTGGCCTTTGCCCACCAGACCAGCTCGTCGAGCGCCGTTTTGGCAGAAGCCAGCAGATTTGCCTCGATCTCCTCGATCGGCTTGTTGCCGCCCCTCGGGGCGACCGCCATGAAGTCTCCGCCACCGATGTGGACCGCTGCGTGGGTCGACACCATCTGCAGCTCGACACCAATGCCGCGCAGGTGTTCCACGGCGCGCGACGCGCCCGTGCCGCCGTAACCGATGGCGGTAAAGGGCTTCCGGATCCATTCCTTGTAAGCCTGGTCGAGGGCGTTCTTGAGCACGCCGGTGAGCGAGTGATTGTATTCGGCGACCACGAAAATGTAGCCGTCGAAGCGGCCGACGGTTTCCTGCCAGCGTACAGCTTCCGGATTCTGGCTCGGCATCCACATGTTCGAGGCCATCTCGTCGAAGAACGGCAGCGGATGGTCGCGCAGATCGATCAGTTCGACCTCGATGTCGTCACGCGCCTGCGCCTGCTTCAACATCCACTGTGCCGGCTTGTCGGCAAAGCGGGTGGGGCGGGTAGAGCCGATAATGACCGCGATTTTGGGCTTCGGAACCATGGTATCCTCATGTATGTCGGTTTCTGTCCGTAACCATCTATCCGAGGATCCGGTGCCCCATCAAGACAGCACTTTTCGGAAACCAGGTAACCGCGAGGATACCGTGTCCTGCGGGCCAATCAGCCGCATGCTGGCCCGGATCAGCGACAAGTGGACGCTTCTGGTCGTGCGCGTTCTGGGGAACGGCCCTCTTCGCTTCAATGCACTGAAGCGCGAGATCGGTGAGATCAGCCAGAAGATGCTGGCTTCCACTCTTCGCGATCTTGAGGAGAATGGTTTCGTGACGCGGACCGTCACCCCGACGACGCCTCCGCAGGTGGAGTATGCCCTGACGGACCTCGGCCGGGATTTCTGGGAGCCGGTCCAGGCGCTGGCCGACTGGACCCATGCGAACTCCCCCAGGATCGACGCCGCCCGCGCCGCCTATGCAGCGAAACGGGCGGCGCAGTAGGCCGGTGCTTGTGGAGCCGGTCACGGGCGGCATTTGCAGCGTCAACCTCAGAAGTCTTTTCCGTCACAGGACCGGCCGGTAATCCTCGGCTCCCCAGTGGTGGTTCTGGCGGCGTTTTGCCGGAGCCGGCGGCGCATAATGGCGGGCAAGTGCGAGCAGCGCGGTGCGCAGCATGAGTTTGGCCGAGCGTGCCGGCCATTGGCGTTCGCGTTCCACCGTCTCAAGACCCTTCGCAAAGCAGCAGACATCCACCGCGACGCCGGAAAGTTCCGGCCCCATCGCTTCCACCGCCCTGGAAAAACGGTTGCGGGCCGATATCGCGCTGTCGGCGATGTCGGCCTGGCCGCCGGCGGTGCCCTTGGCGCGGGTGGCGAGCCGCGGTTCCCAGGAGGCGGTAACGCGGGGCTGGAGCTGTCCGCGGGTGAAATCGGTGAGCAGCCGCTCGCCCGCTTCCAAGGCTTCGGCCGGCAAAAAGGGTTTTCCGTCGCGGTCCTTCATCCGTGCGATCACGCCGAGCGGTGATTCGGCAAGGTTGCGGCGCACCGGCTGGCGGGCGCCGTCGATCTCGGCCGAAGCCACGACGATCTCGCCATGCTGCTCGACGAAGGCCTCCTCGCCCGTCACCAGCGCACGGCGCAGGAAGCTGGACGCCGCCGCACTTGCGGCAATCCTTCCGTCGCCAAGCTGCGCCAGGCCGAGCGAACGGGCCTGGGCGATCACCGCTTCAGGATAGGTTCGTTCCTCCGCACCGATCAGCCTGACCTCGCCCGCCCCGCCCGCCGCGATCGCGCAGTCGCCGCGGGCGAGCTGGCGGATCAGTCGCAGGAGGTGCCGCCTGAGGGTCGGGTCCGCGGCCTTGTCCTTCACAGGTTTCCGATTTGCCTCAGTCATGGGCCGCCACCTCCGACAGGCCGAAAACGGCGGTGACGATGCGCTCGACGGCCGAGACGAACTCGTCGAAGGCGAGGTCGTCGCGTCGATCCTCGACCACGTGGCAGGCGTGACCGACGGTGGTGCGGTCGCGGCCGAAAGCCTCGCCGATGTCGCTCATCGAAATCTGGAGCGCCACATGGCAGACATACATGGCGATCTGGCGCACATGGCAGGAAAGCCGGCGCCGGTCGCGGCGCAGCATCACCCTATCGCCGAAAAGCTGTACCAGCTCCGAGACCATCTGGCGGACGATGCGGCAGGCGCTCTTGAGCGGCAGGCTGGCGGGAAGCATCGGCGAACCGGCCGGATCCAGCGGCACGGGCGGGGAAAACGGCAAAGAGGAAGGCGGGACGGAGGGCTGGAAATATCTCTCGAAAGGCATGACAACTCCTCAATTAATAGGAATTAATTCATACACCCTAGAGCAAAAACGGGGACGCTGGAAACCGCCTCCACGCAATTATAAGCTGAAATTGTTGATAATTTGCACAAGCTTCCGAAAGATAATGGGATTTTTTTCCTCTACCCATCCCCGCGATGCCTGTTTCAAAAAGGAAAAAACCGGGCACTCAATCGGCCCGGTTCTTTATCCGCATCTTTACGTCGATGCCAAAACCAGCCACCCCGCCGCTGTTGCGATCGGTCCTCATCGGGCTGGTCTCAAATCCTCCCTGCCTTGTCGGGCGTCGCCCGGATCAGGCCTTGCCGCGCTTGCGGCGCTGACCGAGACCCATTTCCTTGGCGAGCCTGGAGCGGGCTTCCGCATAAGCGGGGGCCACCATCGGATAGTCGGCCGGCAGGCCCCACTTCTCGCGATACTCTTCCGGCGTCATGTTGTAGTGAGTCATCAGATGCCGCTTCAGCGACTTGAACTTCTGCCCGTCCTCCAGGCAGATGAGATAGTCATCCTCGATCGATTTCTTGATCGGAACCGGGGGCTTCGGCTTTTCGATGGCCACGACAACCGGTGCCGGCGAAGAGGTGTTGCTCAACGCCGAATGCACGTCCGCGATCAAATTCGAAAGATCGCTGACTGGCACAACATGGTTGCTCACATAGGCGGCCACAATATCTGCGGTCAGCTCTACCAGCAGATCCGGGCTTTTGCCCAATGCGACGTCTGTCATTTCCTGTCTCCTGTTTAAGTGACTGGCTGGCCCCGCGACCTCCGCGACACCTGCCCGTTCGTAGAGTCTCCCGGAGAAAACCTATGCCGCCCCGCCGTCTTACGACCGAAGCCTACCCCTAAGCTTCATGCGGAAAAGAAAACGGTTCACACCGGATATTGCGCTCGATTGGAACCTTCCCTTGCGTGTGAACGGCGTTATTGTTCCTCATCGGAAGAACTTGTCGACTCACCAAAATGACGAGGGAACGCCTAATCTAGAACAACATCTGCACTCTACTTGTAATGAAGTACCACTGCTTCGCTTCATCTCCAAGTGCGAATTTTGCCGGTTACCAGCCTTTCTGCCGCCTATATCGCCCCTACATCAGCTTTACTGATGAATAGATGGGCATTTGCTCAGTCGCGACGGGGTTATAACTCGGGCCAGAAAGGATTATATTCGCTTATCGTAATCCTTCATTTCATCCCGGACGGACTCAGCGCAAAGTGGATACCCAACCTTGTGTGCTGCCATAGCGAGCAGATGCGCCGAAATCGGCGCCGTTAGCACGAAGAAGAAGAAGCCTGCAAGCGCTCTTGCAAAAGTCGGCAGATCGCCCGCATGGACGCCGACCGCAAGCAACAGGAGCCCGGAGCCGACCGTCCCCGCCTTGGATGCGGCGTGCATGCGGGTATAGAGGTCCGGCAGACGATTGAGGCCGATCGCCGCCACCAGCGCGAACCCGGCGCCGCCAAGGATCAGAAGAGCGGTGATCGCGGCCAATAGAATATCCATCATTTCTTCGCCTTCCGCCGGACGGCCGGCCCGGTGCCGGATGGGCGCCTTGCCGCGGATTTGCGTCGCGATTCGGGCACCGACGCCGTGAACGTCTTCATCATGTCTCCCTTCGGCGCCTCCCTGTTGCCGCGCGACAGGATGAACCGCGCAAAAGCCACGGTCGCGAGGAAGCCGACGAGGCCAAGCGAGATGGCGATATCGATATAGAGCGTGAAGCCGGTGCGGATCGCGATCAGCGCGATGAAGCCGATGACGATGCCGGTCAGCATGTCGAGCGCCACGACCCGGTCGGGAAGCGTCGGCCCCTTGATCACCCGCCACACGGTGAGCAGGAAGGATAAGCCAAGCACCACAAGCGCCAGCCAGACCGCGTAGGAGATGATCGTTTCAGCCGTCGTCATCGGAACGCCTCCATGATCTTGCGCTCGAAGCCGTTGGCGATGTCGCGTTTCGTGGCCTCGATATCGGAACAGTCGATCGCGTGGACGAACAGCGTCTTGCGGTCCTCGGAGACGTCGACCGACAGCGTGCCGGGCGTCAGCGTGATGAGGTTGGCAAGCAGGGTGATCTCGAAATCGCGGGTCACGGTCAGCGGAAAGGCGAAGATGCCGGGCTTCAGGTCCATGCGCGGGCTGACGACCAGCACCGCCACCTTCCAGGCCGACAGCGCCAGCTCCTTCAGGAACAGGGCGAGCAGCGACAGGATGCGGCCAAGCCGCCGCCAGTAACCGCGGGCGCCCATCTCGTCGCGGACGATCCAGAGCACGAGCGTCGACAGCGCAAAACCGAAGATCAGGTTATGCAGCGTGGCGCTGCCGGTGACCGCGACCCAGACGACGGCAAAGACCAGTGACAGGATATAGGTGATCATCGCGCTGTCCCTCCCGGGAAGACCGACTGGATATAGGCCGCGGGCTCGCCGAGCCCCTCCGCCGCCCTCTGGGCTAGATCGAGCAGCGGCTCCGGCAGCAGGCCGAAAAGAACGACGAGCGCCGTCAGGCAGCCGAGCGGCAGGGCGATACGCCAATCGATAGGCAAGCCGGCCGGAGCCGCAGCCTCGGGAACAGGGTCGGGCTGTGGCCGCCAAAAGGCAAGCAGGAAGACGCGGGCGAGCGCCAGCGTCACCAGGAAGGCGGAAAGGAGGATCGCTGCCGCCAGCCACCAGGCGCCGATATCGAGCGAAGCTTTCAGGAGCGCCACCTTGGGCCACAGGCCGGAAAGCGGCGGCAGGCCGGAAGCGGCGAGGAACAGCAGGAAGGAGGCGCCCGTGAACCACGGCGCTTTCCGGTAAAGTCCGCCGAGGCCGGAGAGTGCCCAGGTACCGCCGAGCCTACCCGCTTCGCCTGCCACCAGATAAAGCGCCGTCATGGTCACCACCGAATGCAGCGCATAAAGGATGGCGCCGCTGACGGCCGCCGGCGTGCCGATCGCGACGCCCGCCATCATGTTGCCGATCCCGGCGATGACCACGTAACCGACGAGCCGGCGGATATCGTTCTGCGCCAGGGCGCCGAGCGCACCGACCAGCATGGTCAGCGCCGCCGAGATGGCGACGATCAGGCTCAACGCCTCGCGCTCGACGGGGAAGAGCATGATGGTAACGCGGATCAGCGAATAGATGCCGACCTTGGTGAGCAGCCCGCCGAACAGCGCCGACACGACCACGCGCGGCGTGTGATAGGAGGCCGGCAGCCAGAAATTCACCGGAAAGGCGGCGGCCTTCATCGCAAACGCCAGGATGAACAGTGCCGTCAGCGTCGTCAGCGGCGCGGTCTCGCGCAGGCCTGCCGCCTTGCGGGCGATATCGGCCATGTTGAGCGTGCCGAAGATCGCATAGAGGTAACCGACCGCGATCAGGAACAGCGTCGTGCCGATCAGGTTGAGGACCGCGTATTTCAGCGCGCCATCGATCTGCTCCGGCTCAGAGCCGAGGATCAGGAGGCCGAAGGACGAGATCAGCAGCACCTCGAACCAGACATAGAGATTGAAGATGTCGCCGGTCAGGAACGCGCCCGTGACCCCGGCCATCAGCAGCATCAGGAACGGATAGAAGCCATAGCGCCGGCCGCTCGCGTCGATATCGGCAAGCGCGAATATGCCGGCGGCAAGTGCGACGATGGCCGCGGCGAGCGCCATGACCGCGCCGAAAAGGTCGGCGGTAAACGCAATGCCGAAGGGCGGCAGCCAGCGGCCCATCACCATGGTGACCGGGCCATGCACCGAGACGCGCCAGAGCAGAGCGGCATCGAGGAGGACGAGCAGCGCCAAACCGGCAATCGCGATGCCGCCATGCAGGCGGACGGACTTGCGCACCATCATCAGCACGGCACCGAGGCCGATCATCAGCGCGACGGGGAGAACGACCAGCCAGTCGGGAAGCGCCGGGGCGGCAAGGATCAGGGCTGCGGAGAGGTCGACGGAAGGAGAGGCCATCAGTGGATGCCTCCGGGTGGGCTGTCGGCGAATATCGCCGCTGTCGGTTGAACCCGGACGGTTATCGTCGAAGCCGGAATACCCCCCTCTGCCCTGCCGGGCATCTCCCCCTCAAGGGGGGAGATCGGATGGGCGCACTGACCTGCCACAAGCTGCCTTAGTCCCGGAAGAGAAGGTTCAATCAGTGTCGTTGATGAAGGCCAAGGCGCCGCCACGATTCGATCTCCCCCCTTGAGGGGGAGATGCCCGGCAGGGCAGAGGGGGGTGCCGCGGGATTCAAAGCCGGTGGCGGGAAAGAACATGACAAACTGCAAAACCATCCTCTCAGTATCCCAGCGGCGGGAGTGGTTCCTGCCGCGGTTCGGCGAGCCGCATCTCGTCGGTATCGTCGGTGCCGAGTTCCTGGTAGGCGCGGTAGGTCAGCACCAGGAGGAAGGCGAAGAAGGAAAACGAGATGACGATCGCCGTCAGGATCAGCGCCTGCGGCAGAGGATTGGCGGCGCCTGGCGACAGCACGTCCATGCCGGCCGGGATGATCGGCGGCACTTCGCGGGTGAGCCGGCCGGCGGTAAAGAGCAGCAGGTTGACCGCGTTGCCGAGCAGCACCACGCCCAGAAGGATGCGCACGGTGGATTTCGACAGGATGAGATAGATGGCGCCCGCAAAGAACAGGCCGATCAGGATCGAAAACAGCGCTTCCATCAATCCTCCCCTTCCACGTCGGAGCCCGGCTCCTGTTCGAGCGCCAGCGCGATCGAGGTAATCGCCCCGACCACGACCAGATAGACGCCGATATCGAAGGACATCACCGTCGAGAGCGGCAGCTCCACGTCGAAAATGACCGGATAGACCCAGAGCCCGGTCATGAACGGCACGCCGAAGAAGATGGACAGCACGCCGGAAAGGGTGGCGAGCAGCAGGCCGAAACCGGCGATCGCCATCGGGTGGAACCGGATCGCACGGCGAACCGACGGCACGCCGAAGGCGATGCCGTAGATCGCCAGCGCCGAGGCCGCGATCAACCCGCCGATGAACCCGCCGCCAGGTTCGTTATGGCCGCGCAGCAGGACGAAGACGGAGAACAGCAGCATCAACGCGGTAAGAGACGGGGCGACGGTGCGCAGGATGAGAGTGTTCATTGGGACACCTCCATGGGGCGGCACGCACGAGGGACGCCCCCACGGGACCGTCGAGTGAAGCCCCTCCCCCTTGTGGGGAGGGGTTGGGGAGGGGGCTTCGC